>JBAZHC010000011.1 GCA_041652575.1 Phycisphaerae bacterium
AGCCACTATCTATGCAATCGAGCTTATGATGATTACCAGCAGATATTCGATGCTGCTTCGATGGCATGGAACAAAATCTCATCAAATCAATTCCAAACAATCTGCAATGCCACGTGGCTAAAGCACGAAAATTAAATGGAAAGCGTATTACACAGATTTAATTGATTTATCTTCACCGTCCAGCCACAGAGAAAATAACAGATTAAAAAACGAAAATTTGGAGTAAAAATCGATAGTTGACGAACATCAATCAACCTCCAGGGGATATGCGAGGATTCATATCGAGGTATTTTAGAACTGACACAGTTGTACTGTAGGATTTTGCGGTGAAAATGACTAATTGACGTTTCCGCCGTCGCTATGAGCTATGGCGGACAAGCGTCTCCGCCTCAGGCGGATAAAAATCAACCCCCAGGGAAAACACGGGATTTTTAGCAGCATATCTATAATCAATGGCGTTTTGGGTATCGGTAAGGTTAAGGTTATAGTGTCAGCAGGTAGACGACATTTCATCGCCCCGCCGTCGTCCCCAAAGGACTTTGTCGGGCAGGCAGGATTATTAAGGCTAAAGGGTCTAATGCCCTTTGGCCTTTCCTTTACGCGGGAATAGCCACAAAGAAAAAAATGAAAACACAAATATACACTAATTATAAAACTGTAGAAAAAGATAAAACGCCTACCTAAGGTATAAATCGTACTTGTAAACAATTCGTCATCGCCCCGCCGTTTTATAGAATAACGAACCTGCCGAATAAATCGGCAGGCTTTTGGATAAATAAAACCCGCCGTGAAACGGCGGGCTAAACAGCCAAATCGATATTGCTTTCCAAATTGAAAAAAGTATAATCATCAGCTTGTCGGCTATAATCAAAAGGAGATAAATGAAAACTTTTCGTGCCCTTCTGTCGCTTGTACTTCCAAAATGGCTGGCTCATGATATCCATAGCTTTTTATTTCATCCGTACTGGCGTAAACATATTGTCAAAATTTCAAATAACAGCCGGGTGACCTCGGCCGGGATAACCTGCAAAGATGAAAAGTTTTCATCGCGAAGGCCATTCAAGAACCTGGATAAAGACAGAATATTAAACTTATTCCGTAAAAATAATGTTCATTCCGTACTCGATGTAGGATGCGGCGTCGGAAGGCTGGTTAAAGAATTATCGGAAGAAGGTTTTAACGCGTGCGGAATAAATATTAACAAGCTGGAAATCGAGCAGGCTCAACATCCCGATATTTTCCTTTACGATATTCAGAACAGTATAGAAAATTGTCCGTTAAAGACGAAAAAGTTCGACGCTGTCGTAAGTATCGATTGTATCGAGCATCTCGAATCGCCATTGATCGCACTTAAGAATATAAATAAACTTTTGAATCCCAATGGCTTGTTTATAGCTTATATTCCTTCGGCAAGATGGATTGAGTGCGATTATCATATAATCGTTTATTCGCCCCGACAGTTCCGCTGGCTGCTAAATCTGGCGGGGTTCGACCTTATCGCAAAAAAGGGCAGGTACAGGATGAGCAAAAACGGCGTTACTTACTTCGCCAGAAAAATAATGGAAAAAGGGCCTGTTTATCCGGCTGTTCTCGAATAGGAAATCCGGTTTTTTTTTATTCTGGACTTCTCCGCGAATTTGATATAATAACCGGAAATTACAGGTTCACGATTTAAAAAAAAGGATAAATATTATGTTGGAATTACTGATGTTTATCATAATTGCGGGAGCATTTCTGTTTCTGGCGATGTTTGCTAAAATCCTCTTTTTCGCACTAAGAATAACCATCTCCCTGATTTTTCTGCCGATAGCTATGCTGCTTCTGCTGCCTGCCGGGATTTTTATCTGTATGCTGATGGTGCTTTTGGGATTAATCGCCCTGCCTATACTGCTGCCGGCGATGCTGATACTTTTCGTATTCCTGTTCCTGCCGTTATTACTGATTAAACGTTTAGTGTTTTAAATGTCACCTAATGAAAATCGACGGCTCTTCAAATATTGTCCCAAATGCGGGACGGCCGCTTTACATTTCGTAAAAAGCAATAAGCTCGTATGCGGCAAATGCCGATTCGAATACTATCACAATAACGCCGCCGCTGCCGCGGCGATTATCACAAACAATAAAGGTCAAATTCTTTTTGTCAAACGGGCACAGGAACCCAAAAAAGGAATGTTAGACCTGCCCGGCGGATTTTCCGACCATGGCGAATCGGCGGAAGAGGCTATAAAACGGGAAATAAAGGAAGAGGTGTGTTTGAAAACCACTTCTGTCAAATACCTTTGTTCATATCCTAATATTTATAAGTACAAAGGTGTAACATATTCAACTATCGACCTTGGTTTTGTCTGCAAAGTAAAGGATATTTCAAAAGCGAAAGCAAAAGACGACGCCCAATCCATTATTTTTATTTCGCCTGATAAAATTCCTATGAAAAAAATCGCTTTCAAATCAGTAAAAAAAATGATTTCCTTCTATCTTGCCGGTTTATGACCGTCAATTTTTCGCTTTTTTTTGTCTTCTAATTCGTGTATAATACCCTGACTTTTATTCTTTAACCAATAAGGAGACATAAGCAATGGTAGAATATTCAATAAATCCAGCCGGAGAAAAATTTCCAATTCCACAGCAAGGAGATTACGCGGCCGAGCTGCAGCGAGTCAGTAAACTTGCCGAGACAGCCCGAAAGGAAGGCAAGGAAATCGTAGTTGTAATGGGAGTAGGTTTCGTCGGCGCCGTAATGGCGGCCATAATAGCTGATACCGTAGATAAAAAAACCGGTAAGCCTTCAAAATTCGTAATCGGCTGCCAGCGGCCCAGCCCCCGCAGTTACTGGAAGATTCCGATGCTCAACAAGGGGCAATCTCCCGTCAAGGCCGAGGACCCAGAAGTCGACCCGATGATTTCACGATGCGTTCTTGAGAAAAAAACACTCATCGGAACATATAACAGCGACTGCCTCGCACTGGCTGACTGCGTTGTTATCGATGTCCAGTGCGATTATCTCAAAAAAGATTTAGGCCAGCTCCGGACGGGTTCAGCCGATATGGCGGCTCTCGAAGCCACGATGAAAACCATCGGTCAGAAAATTCAGCCCAACTGTCTTACATTGATTGAGACAACCGTAGCGCCAGGCACGACGGAATTTGTCGCCTGGCCGATAATGAAAAAAGCTTTCGCAGCGCGAGGCATAAAAAGCGAACCGCTGCTTGCTCACAGTTTCGAGCGCGTTATGCCCGGCAAACAATACGTCGCATCAATCCGCGACTTCTGGCGAGTCTGCTCCGGCTGCAACGCCGAAGCCCGCAAGCGTGTTGAAAAATTCCTGCGAGAAGTTCTTAATACCGAAAAATTTCCGCTGACCGTTATGGACAGGCCCATCGAATCGGAAACTACCAAGATTGTCGAAAACTCCTACCGCGCAACAATACTTGCGTTTCTAAATGAATGGTCGATTTTCGCCGAACGCAACGGCGTTGACCTGATTAAGGTTATTAAGGCCATCAAAATGCGGCCTACTCATAATAATATGATATTCCCAGGCCCCGGCATAGGCGGATACTGTCTGCCGAAAGACGGCGGTCTGGGTTTCTGGGCATACAAACATATTCTCGGATTCGATGACGATATTTTCAAACTTTCAACGATGGCCATTGACATTAACGATACAAGAGGCCTGCACGTTGCGACTCTGACGCGAGATGCTTTGCGGAATATGGGCAGATACATCGCCGGCGCCAAGGTACTGCTTTGCGGTGCAAGCTACCGTCAGGATGTCGCTGATACAAGATACAGCGGTTCAGAAATCGTTACGCGAAAATTAACCGAGATGGGCGCGGAAATGTCCGTGCACGACCCATATCTCGAACACTGGTACGAACTCGAACAACAGGACACTTATCCGGCCCCGGGACATTCATGGGCGCGATTCTTCCGTAACCAGACTCATCTGAAGGATATTCACATACAGAGCGACCTGCAAAAAGCGATCAAAGGAGCCGAAGTACTTATCCTTGCCGTGCCGCACGAACCATATCTGAATTTGAATCCGGACGATATTGTCAAATGGGCAGGCGTACCGCTGGCAGTGATTGACTGCTTCGGGATTCTCAGCGATGACAATATTAAACGGTACTTCGAACTTGGCTGCGAAGTAAAGGCGCTCGGACGCGGACATATCCAGAGAATCAAAGAATCTGTCCGCAGTAAAAAAACCTGAAAATGAGCAAAAAAATACTGGCGATTGTCGGCACTTACAGAAAAGGCGGCATCATCGATTCTACTGTCGATGAGATTTTGTCCGCTGCGCAAACCAGCGGCGGACAGACAGAAAAAATATATCTCATCGATAAGCACATAGAATTCTGCACCAACTGCAGGAAATGCACGCAATCGCCCGGCGAGATACGGGGTAAGTGCATACATAACGACGATATGGAGGAAATACTTCAAAAAATCGAAATGGCTGACGGCCTGATTCTGGCTTCTCCTGTAAATTTCTACAACGTTACCGCAGTTACGCGAAGATTTATGGAAAGGCTCGTCGCTTTCGCATACTGGCCGTGGGCAGGTAACAGCGGCCCAAAAATAAGAAACAAAACAAAGAACAAAAAAGCGGTTATCGTTACATCAACAGCTATGCCGGCCTTTTTCGGCAAACTGCTTACCGGCGCGCCGAGAGCGTTAAAAATTACCGCGGAAGTTCTGGGAGCCAAAGTAATCGCCTCTATTTTCATCGGCACGATAGCAAATAACGAAAAAGAATCCCTGCCGAAAAAATATGTTCAAAAAGCAATAAAAGCGGGCAAAATTTTAGCCACAGAGCTATAATTTTTAGCCACATAAGTTCACAGAGATATATTTTTTTATCAGTGTCAATCAGTGTAAATCCGTGTCTAAAAAAACAGCGTTAATCGGTGTCTTTTTTATTTAATTCTTTTTCAAATTTGTCGAGGATGAGTTTTTTTACTTCAGCAAGCGAGCCTTTGAGATTGACACCTGCGGCGACTTTGTGTCCGCCGCCGCCAAGCTCGGCGGCAATCTCCCGCACGTCCACTTTGCCGTTACTCCGCAACGAACAGCGGAAACCGCCGTCCTTCAGTTCGACAAACAGCGCCACCGCTTCGACGGAACTGACACGCTGACATTCATTGACGAATTCCTCGGTATCCGAACCCTTTGCGCCGGTTAAGTCAAAATCGCTGCGCATAATATGCTGCAGGGCGATTTTGCCGTCGTGATAAAGCTCAAGATTTTCGAGCATCCTGCCGAGGAGTTTGAGCCTGGCAGGCGAATAGTTCTGATAAATCCTGTGATAAACGACGGAAGGCCTGGCTCCGAGTTCGATAAGCGACGAGGCATTCCGCATCACCCTGCTGTCGGTATTGTCGAATCTGAACCAGCCTGTATCGGTCGAAATGGCGATATAAAGTGCCTCGGCAATGGCAGGTGTGATTTCCCAGCCGGCGAATCTGAGCAGTTCAAAGACGATTTCGCCTGTGGCCGCCGCGGTCGAATCGACAACTTCGACATTGCCGATACCATCGCCTGTGAGATGATGGTCGATAACAAGCACAGGAAGTTTTGATGTCTTTAGCCATTTGTCGAATTCGGTAAGCTGAACGTAACTGTTGGTATCGACAATTATCACAAGGTCGAACCGGCCGAACGAGCCGGCCTCGAGCTGGTCCAATTTCACATCGTTGCCGAGCACCGGCACAGGCGCATCGAAGATAAAATCATACCACGGCGCAGGCGGCGAAAGCAAAACAGGCTGTGCAGTTTTACCCAGTTGTCTGGCAGTTTCACAGACTGCCTTCATACAGCCGATGGCGTCGCCGTCAGGACGAGTATGCGAAGTTACGAGCCAGCTTTTGGATTTTTTAATTAAATCAATCGCTTTTTTAAAATCATCATTTATTGCCATTTAATTCCTTTTTTAAATCACTGATAGCTATGCCACAAGTTACGCAGATTTCGCTGAGATTTAAACTCTTCCAAACCTTTACAGCGAATCAATTCAAGATTGCCCATTCTATCGCTTTTGAAGATAAGTTTGAAGATTTTACTTATAAAATTATTCAGTTTTTTACACTGTTTCAAATCGTCAAATTCATCGCAGGCGGCACAGGTTACAATGTTTTTGCTCATGGCACATTTTTTTATTTTACAACCTCTATTCATAGGTTTTTCACTGTGGCAGCCCTGGCATTTCTGCTTTTTAAATGCGCCGCATTCGGAACAAACCAAACCACAATAAGCTATTATAGATTCGCCGGACATTATCGCATTCTTCTTTCACAGTAAAACCTTTTTGCCTATCAGCTCTCTCCTGCACTAATGTAAAGATAAATATTTTTCTACCTGAGATGTTTTTCAACAGATTCAAAAATTCGTTCTGCCATCTCAAGACATTTTTTGCATATCTCCTCATCCGGCTCAAAATCCGGCAGAACCCCACCCAAAGGATATTTTGAAGGCAAATATACCGAATCCAGCAGGTCGCAATCATCCGGCGTAATATTGATATTTTTGCCATTTTTTACCAACAGACTCACTAATTCGGTAATACTATGAGTTTTGAAAAATTTAATACCAGATTCTACAAGCAATGCCTTTAAGACTTTTTCAACCGCCTGTTGAACATTCTGCAGACACGGATTAAATAAACTACCTGCAAGTAATTGTGCCGATTGCAGGTTTTCATTGGCATAATCAAGCCATTTTTTTGTCTCATCTTTCATATATGACCCGCCCTTTTGCGATTTCATCCATAAAGAAACTTTCTCCCGCATCCGCCCTCAAAGGAAATATATCAAGCGGTATTTTCTCCGCGATAGAACGCGTTTTTCTTCGATACTTCAAAGAAAGCGGGAGATATTTTTCGTTGCTGTCCTGAAAGACAGCCACATCAAGGTCGTGCGGATTTGGAGAAGTCAGAAACGAACCAAAGATTACAATCCGGCGGACTTCAGGCTCGTGTGTCAAAAAATCGATTAAATTGCTTATTATTACCTTTTTATCAACCTGCGTCATAATTCTTCCTGAAAAGCACGAACTTTATTTTATACGACAATACCATTAAAGAAAAGACAATTTTGCCTTACCATAAGTCGTAAAAGTTATCAAATATGCCAACGGGCAATTCATCGTTTCCTCCTGTCGCTTTCGCTCCAGGCTCTGTTAGTTTTTTAAAATATCTTTTGCCTTTTCACAGTCTTTTGCGATTTGCTCCTTCAGTTTTTCCGGCGTTTTAAACCTCTGCTGGGTGCGGATAAAATCAATAAAGTCCATCGCGAGGAATTTGCCGTATAAATCGCCGCCATTTCCATCGAGAATATGAGCCTCAATCAGCAAAGGATGGTCTGAAATAAAAGTTTTCGCCCTGCCGAGACTGAAAACGGCGGGAATTTTCTGGTTCAGCGAACAAAGCCCCTCAATCGTATCAGCAATGGAAACAAAACCGGCATAAACGCCGTCAACAGGTATAATCTGGTCGTGCGGCTCGATGTTGGCGGTCGGATAGCCGAGCTCTGAACCCTTGCCGCGGCCCTTGACAACCTTACCCATAAGACGGTAGGCCCTGCCCAAAGCTTTGGCCGCGTCAGCGGCATCGCCCCTGTGGAGCAGATGACGAATCACCGTGCTCGATACCCGGGTCGATTCATTGGCTATGACCAACTGCTGCTGCCCGACGATAACGACATCAAAGCCATAGGTTTCTCCGAGCCGGGCAAGGATTTTGGAATCGCCGCTGCGGCCGTAACCGAAATGAAAATCATCGCCTTCGACGACAGCCTTCGGCGAAATGGTCGTCATTAAAAATTTTTCGACAAAATCCTGCGGCGAAAGCGTCAGCATCTGATAACTGTCTTTTAAAACGACCAGATAATCGATGCCGGCTTCTTCGAGCAGGGCGGCCTTTAACGGCAGAGGCGTTAAAACACGCAGCATCTGCTCAGGACGAAGAATGGCGACAGGATGAGGGTCAAAGGTCATTACGACAACGGGACAATCGCTCAAATTTTGGGCCGTTCGGCGGGCGGTACGAATTATCTCCTGATGGCCGAGGTGAAAACCGTCAAAATTGCCTATCGTCAGACAACAGTTTTTGAGACTGTTGCCAATCTTGTCAAGTTTATCTATAATCTGCATTTCAATGCCCTGCCGAATAGTTAATAAGGGCTTATTTTAAGCCTAACCGGCAGGTTGAGCAAGAAATTTAACGACGATAAAAAAAGGACTTTTTAGTCGCAATCGTCGATTTTTTCTGATAAATTATTTTTATGACCCTGCAAAACCCGGACAACCTGCTGTTCGACGGCGGCAGCCCGCCAATCCCGGAAATCGTACACGCACAACTCGCGGCGATGGGCAAGGAATTCACACCGAAACAGTTCGACGAGCTTTACAAGCGGATTTACGACCTTTACGAATTAAAGGCAAGGATATTCACCGGGGAAATCGCAGCAATCGCCGAAGAAATCCATATCCAGCCCGAAATCGGCTGGGACCTCGTATCGCTTAAGACCACTATCGGGCCAAACGTTCTGCCGGCGGCAGCGGTAGTATTAAATTCGCCCGAAGGACAAAGAGTTACTTCCGAAGCGGGCGGGTACAGTTCGACAGACGCGATATGCTCGGCTATCGCCGAGTCCACGCAAATTCATGTATTTCTCAAAGACCTCGAATTTCATACTATCATCGGCGGAACAAATTCACTGGGCCGGGCAAATATAACCGTCGAATACCATAACAGGCAGGTAAGAACCACCGCCTGCTCAATCGATATGCTCGAAGCAATCGCAAAAGCCTATCTGACGGCTATAAATATCGTATTAGACAGAGTCAACCAGCAACTGGAGTAAGGAAGCCACAGAGAATTTTAGCCACAGAGGCCACAGAGAAAAGAAATTAAAATGACTTATCTTACAATTCCAATATCAGGCAAAGATTTAAAAAGCTGTAAAGAGCAGATTAGCTCGGCCGTAAAGGCCGGGACTGAAATGCTCGAACTGCGCACAGATTATGTCGATTCGCTCGATGTAAATAAGTTAAAAGAATTAATCGCCGCGGCAAAACAGACCTGCCTGCCGATAATCGTTACCTGCAGAGACGCCGCCGAAGGCGGAATGAACAATCTAAATCCCCTGCTGCGTAAACAAATACTTCTTGAGGCAATAAAACTTGACGCTGAATTGATAGACTGCGAATACGCCAACTTCATAAAAAAAGATTTCGGCGACGATATTAAAAAAGCACTGTCAGAAAATAAAAAAATAAAACTAATTCTGTCGGCGCATAATTTTAAAGGGCCTTTTGAAAATTTAGACAGTATTTACGAACGGATGTTTGCGGCATTTCCGGCGGCAATCGCAAAAACAGCTTACTGGGCCGGCCATATAAACGATTGTTTCGCGGCATTCGATATCCTGAAAAAGTACGGCAGCAACGCAATAGCGATATGTATGGGCGATGCGGGGATTATAAGCAGGATAATCGCGAAAAAATTAGACGCTTTCCTGACTTTCGCAAGTATCGAGGACGAATCCGCGACGGCATCAGGCCAATTAACGATAGAGAAAATGAAAAAGCTGTATCGCTTCGATATTATAAATAATGAAACCCGGCTTTTCGGCGTCATAGCGGACCCGGTGGGCCATTCGATAAGCCCTGCGGTTTTAAACGGCTGCTTCGATGCGGAAAAATTAAACTGCGTTTATCTGCCGCTGCTCGTAAAAGGCGGCCGAATGGAATTCGACGAATTTCTCGATAATATAACCCTGCGAAAATGGCTGGACTTTGGAGGGTTCAGCGTAACGATTCCGCACAAGGTCAACGCTCTGCAATACGCGCAGAAAAAAGGAGAATATATCGAGCCGGCGGCTGCGCAAATCGGCGCGGTCAATACGCTCGTAATCGGAGTAAACGAAAGAATTATCGGATTCAATACCGACTGCGCCGGTGCGATGGACGCTTTGACAAACGCGATGGGGATAAGCAAAAAACAACTGCATAATAAAACAGTTGCGGTTTTGGGCGCGGGCGGAGTTGCCAGGGCAATTGTCGCAGGACTGGCTGATGTCGGCGCAAAAGTTACCATATACAACCGCACAATATCGAAGGCACAGCAGCTCGCCTCGGAATTCAGGTGTCACGGTACAGACCCTGAGGAAATTAAAAATACAGAAGCGGAAATTATCATCAACTGTACGAGTATTGGAATGTCTCCTAAAATCGATGAAAGTCCCATGCCGAAAAAACACATCAAATCTTCAATGATTGTTTTTGATACGGTTTATAACCCCTTAAAAACAAAGCTGTTACAACAAGCAAAAGAAGCCGGCGCAAAAATCGTTAACGGCTCTGAAATGTTCATTGGCCAGGCCGCTGAGCAATTCAAATTGTTTACGCACAAAGATTGTCCGATGGATGTTCTGCGAAAAGTTGTAATTGAGTCGCTGAAGAACAAATAAAAAAACCCCCGACATAATCGGGGGTTAAGTATTTTCTGGAAAAACAAAAACGGTTATTCTTCTGCGTCGGCCTGTTTCTGTTTTGCGTACTGTGCGATAATCTGCTGCTGAACGTTCGGCGGAACAACTTCATAATGACTCAACGTCATCGAATAGCTGCCCTGACCGCCGGTAACGCTCTTGAGCTGGCTGTCGTAACTTGCGACTTCCGACAAAGGCACCTGAGCCTTAATCACCATCATATTTCCCGCGAGCATATCCTGGCCCTGCACTCTGCCTCTTCGGCTGGACAGGTCGCCTGCGATGCCGCCGACATAGTCGGCCGGAACTGTAATTTCGATATTGACTATCGGCTCAAGCAGAGCCGGTTTTGCCTTATGGACGGCGTCGAGAAACGCGCCTTTACCGGCGGAGCGGAACGCAACTTCCTTCGAGTCAACTGGATGGTGCTTCCCATCGGTTATGGATACTTTTACATCTTTCATCGGGAAGCCTGCGACGGCGCCGTTTTCCATAACGTCATTGATGCCCTTGGTAATCGGTGCCTCGAACTGGCCGGGAATAGACCCGCCGAAAATATCCCATGAAAACTGCAGAGTCGGTTCTGAGCCGCGGGGAGCAGGTTCAACTGTCAGGTAAACTTCACCAAACTGCCCTGCACCTCCGGTCTGTTTTTTATGGCGATAATGGCCGTCGGCCTTTGCGGTGATAGTTTCACGATATGGAATTTTCGGTTTTTTGGTCGTAACCGAAAG
Organism: Phycisphaerae bacterium; assembly: GCA_041652575.1. Classification (NCBI taxonomy): domain Bacteria; kingdom Pseudomonadati; phylum Planctomycetota; class Phycisphaerae; species Phycisphaerae bacterium. Next base: position 11,228 of record JBAZHC010000011.1, read on the forward strand.
TTTAAAACGCTTTTCCATTTTGGAAAGCATAACGCGCAAATGCAAATCGCCCAGGCCGCTTATAACAAGCTCGTGCGTCTGATGGTCGCGGCTGACCTTGAAGCAAACGTCTTCTTCGGTAAGCTTTTCCATCGCGGTGCCGAGTTTCTGTTCATCGCCCTTCGATGTCGGCTCCAGCGCAAGACTGAACATCGGCGCCGGCACTTTGGGCATTTCAAAATTTCCCGATACTTTGCCGTCGTGGATAAGGTCGCCGATTTGGAGTTCTTCGAGTTTCGCCAGCGTTACGATATCGCCTGCGACGCCTGCCGGAACTTCGCTGATTTCAGCGCCCTGATTTTTGAGGACATGACCGGGTCGAATAGCTTTCTTATCGGTGCCTCTTAACATCGCCGTATCGCTTTTCAGCGTTCCGCTGAAAATTCTCATCGTTGCGTATTTCATATTCGAACGCGGGTCGAGACCGACTCTGAAAACAAGTCCTGCCAGCGCCCCTGCCGAATCAGCCTTAATCTCGGTTACTTTCTCGCCATCGACAAGCTTTGCCGGTTTTACCTGCGCCGGCGAAGGAGCATAATTAGTTATCAAATCCAGGAATTCGGTTATGCCGATTTCCTTTCGTGCATTGGTGAAAATAACAGGAATAATCTTGCCCTGTGCAATCGCCATGGCGAAAACAGCGGCAATTTTATCCTGCGATATCTGTTCGCCGCTAAGATAGGCTTCCATAAGTTTGTCGTCGGCTTCAATCGCGCTTTCGATAAGCTCTGTATGGGCCTGCGCGACATCCATAACAGGCGAACTGCCGGTGCTGTTTACGAGGCAGTCGATAACCGATGCCTTGTCTGCCGCGGGGAGATTGGCGCATCTGCACTGCATGCCGAAAGTCTGCTGAATAATCTTGAGCAGTTCGGGAATGTCTGCTGTTTCAGAATCGAGCTTGTTGATTATTATCATTCTCGCTTTTTCAGCATCTACCGCGGCCTGAAAAAGTTTTCTCGTATTAATTTCAATACCTGCAGAAGCGTTTATAACTATCGCACAGCAGTCGGCGGCAGGAATCGAAGTCAACGCGGCGCCGATAAAATCGGGATAGCCGGGAGTGTCTATAAGGTTTATTGTTTTGCCGTTGTGGCTGGTATGCATAATCGCGGAGTGAATCGAATGGCCGCGGTCCTTTTCCTCATCGTCAAAGTCGGAAACTGTATTCTTCTCCTCGACTACCCCTAACCTGTTGGTTTTACCGGTCTTATGAAGAATCGACTCGGCGATGCTTGTTTTGCCCGCTCCGCCATGTCCAAGAAGCACTACGTTACGAATCTCATTGATATCAGTCACAATAAAACTCCTGACAATAGAATGACAAAATGCCTTTAAATGCCTAAAAGGGCAGATGATACAATAAAACCGCGGCAAGGGCAAGGGGAAATTAGAAAACAAAAAAACCTGAAATAGCGACTCGCCTGGCTCATCTCTACTTGTGGTGAGCAAGCCAAGCGAGTCGAACCACTGGGGAACAAGGATTCGAACCTTGACTAAATGGTTCAGAGCCACTCGTGCTACCGTTACACTATTCCCCAAAATCATTTATCTACTGGGCCCGCAAGGATTTGAACCTTGGACCGACGGATTATGAGTCCGCTGCTCTACCAGGCTGAGCTACGAGCCCTGATGTTATCAGGATATAAATAATCCTTTGAAATTTCCTGATTACTCTACAATCTGCAAGGTTTTTTTGCAAGAAGATTAAAGATTGTAAAATTGGCCGCCATTGAGAACGTCAAAACCGGCATTTTTACAGGAAGATTAAAGGTTGTAAAGCTGGTCGCCGTCGAGGATATCAAAACCGGCGTCTTTTACCACCTGCTCGGCGTTTGTCTGTGCCAGGTTCTCAATTTCAAGAACGCAAATGCCCTGCCGGTTCGGCTGAAGGACAAAACCATGTGCGTCGATGATGTTAATCCCGCCTGTGACAAGCGCAGTCAAAAGCCTGTGAAGATTGCCCGGCCGGTCCGGAACGGATATCGCCAGGACATCCTTCAACGCACAGGCACAACCCATATCGGCAAGCGACAGATGCGCCTGCTCGGGATTGTCCACTATAAGCTTCATCAGGCCGTAATCGCCCCTGTCCTGTATGGCAAAGGCTCGAATGTTTACACCTATTTTCTGAAGATTGTCGGTAATGGCCTTTAATCTGCCAGGCTTGTTTTCGACAAATACATGAAGCTGTTTTGCCATTTGTAACTCCTTTACAATTTTGGACGGGTATCGACCACACGAACGGCTTTGCCTTCGAACGCAGGCAGAACGCCAGGCTCGTGCAGTTCTATCGCGGGCTTTATCGTTATCGAGGCCTTCAATTCTTCGGCAATCTTATGCTTGAGATTGTCAATCTGTTTCGCCTCGCCCATAAACATCTTGGAATACAGTTCCACTTTTACGATTAGTTTGTCAAGCTCGCCATATTTTTCAACACATATCTGATAATTTGTGCCGACCTCGGGAATTTTCATTACAACTTCCTCAATCTGCGACGGGAAGACATTAACGCCGTTGATTATCAGCATATCGTCGCTTCTGCCGAGGATTCGCGAAAGCCTTCTGTGCGTTCTTCCGCACGGACAAGGCTCGGTATGCAGAAAGGCAAGGTCCCGCGTTCTATATCGCATAAGAGGCATGGCATTACGAATAAGATTCGTAAGCACTACTTCGCCTTCCTGACCGTCAGGAACAAGCTCGCCGGTCTTTGGATTGATTATTTCGACTATATAAGCATCTTCCCATAGATGCAGGTCATTTTTATAAACACATTCGAAAGCCACGCCCGGCCCATTCATTTCGCTAAGGCCGTAAGAATTATATGCGTCAATTTTGTAAAGTTCTTCGATTTTCTTCCGCGTACCTTCCGAATGAGGCTCGGCGCCGATAAAAGCTTTTTTCAAAGCCAAATCGCCGACCGCGACACCATACTCGGCAAGTTTCGAATGAATATGCAGCAGATAACTGGGCGTTATGTGCAGAACTGTCGTGCGGAAATCCTTCATCAACTGGACCTGTCTTTTGGTATTGCCGCCGGCTGCCGGAATAACCATCATACCGACCCGCTCGGCCCCGTAATGCATACACAAACCGCCGGTAAACAAACCGTAGCTCATCATATTCTGCAGAATATCAGTCCTGCCCGCTCCGGTGGCAATTATACTTCTTGCCATTATGTCCGTAGCGGCATCGAGGTCCTTGGCGGAAAGATATATCACGGTCGGAATCCCCGTCGTGCCGCTCGAGGTGTGTATCCTGACAACTTCGGAAGTATCGACAGAAAGAAGGCCCTTCGGATAATTCTGACGCAGGTCGTCTTTCATCGTAAACGGAATTTTACGCAAATCGTCAAGGCTCTTAATATCGTCAGGCGATTTTATCCCTGCAACGGGAAGCCGTCTTGAATAAAACGGCGTCTTTAAAGCCGAAGCTATTATAGTTTTAAGCCTTTGTAACTGAATCTGCTCAATCTTTTGACGGTCAGCGGTTTCAACCTCTTTGTTCCAGTAACGAATTTCCATTATTTAAAGCTCCCTGACGCCTTGTTCAGTAACAATTTTTATATTATGCTTTTTCAGCACCTTCGCGGCCTTATCGACATCATCGAAACGAAAGACCATAAGAGCCTTATCGGATGATTTTTCAACAAAGCCGTACATATATTCGATATTAACGTCTTCGTCCGCCAGCGCCTTTAAAATATCGGCAAGACCGCCCGGCCTGTCTTCGACCTCGACAGCGATAACATCCGTAATCCTTGCGACAATACCGGCATCTTCCAAAGCACTGACCGCCGCGTCAGGTTTGTTTACCACAATTCGAAGAATGCCGAAGGATTCGGTCTCGGCGACATTGAGCGCACGGATGTTAATATCTTTTTGGCCCAGCAGCGAACAGACATCGTAAAGTCTGCCTTTGCGGTTTTCCAGAAACACAGAAATCTGTTTTATTTTCATTTTATGTGTCCTTACATTTGACGTTTATCAATAACTCTTTTCGCCTTGCCCATACTTCTCTCGATAGTCTTGGGTTCGACAAGCGTAATCTTTGCGCTTATCGACAGTACCGCGCTCATTTCCTTTTTGATTTTGCGCTTAAGCTCTTCAAGTTTCTTAACTTCGTCGCTGAACATTTTGCTGTTGACCTCGACAAGCACTTCAACCTCATCGAGCTGATGCTGCTGACGATCGACGATAATCTGATAATGCGGCTCTGTGCCCTCGATGCCGAGCAGCACGTGTTCAATCTGCGATGGAAATACATTTATGCCGCGAACGACAATCATATCGTCCGTTCTGCCCTTGATTTTGCTGATTCGCGGACTCGTTCTGCCGCATTTGCATTTTTCATAATTGATGCTGACAATATCGCGTGTGCGGTATCTAATCAGCGGAATCGCCTGCTTTGTAAGCGTCGTAATAACTAATTCGCCGTCCTGACCTTCGGCAACAGCCTCGCCGCTGTCGGGGTCGATAATCTCCGGATAAAATACGTCGCTGAAAATATGCAGTCCGTTCTTATGTGGACATTCCTGCGCGACACCGGGCCCGATTATTTCCGAAAGACCGTAAATATCGGTAGCGAGCATATTCCATACGGCTTCGATTTCGCCTCGCATTTTTTCGGTCCACGGTTCTGCGCCGAACATGCCGATTTTCCAGTTTCCTTTTTTCGGGTCTATGCCCATATCTTTGGCTTCTTCCGCCATATAAAGTGCGTAGCTCGGCGTGCAGGTAATTATCTTCGGCGCAAAATCCTGCATAATTTTTAATTGTCTGGCTGTCTGGCCGGATGACATCGGGATAACTCTTAATCCCATCTCGAGTCCGCCGTAATGAACGCCGAGGCCGCCGGTGAATAATCCGTAGCCGTAGGCGTTTTGAACAGTGTCGCCCGGCTCGGCTCCTGCGCAGGCCAGGCAGCGGGCCATCACTTCAGACCAGAGTTTTATATCGTCTTTTGTATAGCCGACAAGCGTAGGATTTCCAGTCGTGCCGCTGGAGACATGAATTTCCTTAACTTCCTTCTGGTCCGTGCTGAAAAGGCCGTAAGGATAATTATCCCGCATATCGATTTTATTAGTGAACGGCAGTCTTTTTATGTCGTCGATGGAGGTCATTTTGTCGGGTTTGACCCCTGCCTTGTCGAATTTGTCTTTATAAACTTTGCAGTTTCCATAGACATAGGCGGCAAGTTTTTTAAGTCTTTCCGACTGGGCCTGCTTAAGCTCCGCAGACGCCATACATTCGAACTTTTCGTTCCAAATCATAGCAAGTCCCCTGATAAAAACCGAAAAACTGAATATACCATTTATGGCGTTTTTTTCAATAAAAAAAACCCGGCTATTTAGCCGGGCTTGTCAGTGTTAGTCCGTGTTTTAAGTCCGCGTCAGTTAGTGTTTAGAATGTGTATTCGAGATTTAGCCTCGCAAAATATGCCGCGTCCCTGCTGGAGCTTTCATAGTAATTACCCGGAGAGAAGTATTCAAGCAGTATATGCCCTTTAAATTGTTTGGTAAATTGATATTTGAACCACATGGTCCCAAGGTGGCCTCTAAATCTGCTGTTTTGTGACCACGCTAAACCGGACGAGTGTGCAGTACCTCCGACCGTATTCTCATCGGCCCAAAGCATATGATAATCCGTATCCATCGACAGCTTCTCGGTTAGCTGAATGCTGTGTCCGAGTCCAAGCCTGTAAAGATTCGTAACTTCGCCTATCATAGTTTCGAGGTTATAACTATAGGACAGAATTTCACTAACCCGAGGCCACTCACCCCAGAGCGGGTCAAACGCCTCATTCTTGCTGGTATCCGGGTCATCGCCGGACAGGAATTCGAAACTGCCGCGAAGTTTATTTTTCTTGGCATCGTTGAAATGATATTCGATTCTGTCAACAGTTCCAAACGCCTGAAGGTCCTGCATCTTAAGACCACAGCCGGTTAAAGTCTCTTTGCGTCCTACCTGGAAAGCGCCTTCCATTCTGTATTTCCAGTGTTCGCTGTCAGCAATCTTACCGGACATCGCCCCGCCGATTGTATATATCTCGGCCTTTCTGCTCCAATACGCCGGAGATCTGAACGCCGGCCATATATCATGCGGGTCTGTCGGGTTATAGTTAATCGGGTTATCATTCTTGTAGATGAAGTATCCTTCGAGATTCATATTCGACCGTGACTTGTCGGTTAAATAAATAATGATCGCCCTTTCGTCCTGTTCCGTTCCCTGTCTATGACGGTCATTGATTGGTTTCAAATACGCGTCTTGCGAGGCACGATTCTCAATGTAAATCATATCAAGAGAAACATTATCATTTGGTTTATATGTGAACCGTAAAGCATCGAAAAAAGCGGTTCTCGATCCATCGAGCGGATTGGCATCGCATATGAGCCATCCTTCGCCAAGGAAGATATCCTGTCTTCCGGCAACCATCGTCAGCGGAGCATCGAAAAGATTTCTCACGGTCAGATTGAACTGGTCAAACATAATTTCGTCAAAATCAACCTGCTGGCTCTTGCGTTCAGGACCATCCCAGCTTCGGAACTCCCACGTCAGTTTGAGGTTGAAGTCCATATCATCGTTGATTTTGGTTTTAGTCCACCATCTCATTCTGTTCCGCAGAAAATTCCATCCGCTGTTTCTTCTTGTTGCATCGCTGTTGAGCGTATCGAGGTTCCAGCCATTTACCCATCGGAACCTGTAATCAGCGCCCATACTGAGCCAGTCGGTAGGATTGTGGAACCAGTCCCTGAAATCATCGTAGCTTCTACCAGAATCGGTGCTGACTGCGGGTGACGGGGTTGTTGCGGCGGGCTGCTGCTCGGCTGCAATACTGTATTGAGCCAACAGTGCCGCGGTAAACATAAAAATAGTCAACAGTTTCCATACACCTTTCATTTCTTTCTCCCTAAAAAACGATTAGTTGATATTTTTTTACGTTATGCCAAACTGGCAATAGTATTACGCAATTTTGAATATATTTCAACAACTTTTAATAAATTTTAAACAATTTTATTATAGGACAAAAACCCTATAACTAATTCTTGCCAAAGCACTTATCCAAATGTTCCTTAGAGCACGGTTTGGTAACCATAGTCACAACAATAGCTACAATAATCGATATCGGCAAAGCGACAATCAGCGGGTCGACTGTCGGCCAGTTGGGATATGCCGCAAGGATACTTGTTTTGCCATCGGTGAATTTCTGAACCAGTCCAATATCCCCTGCTTCCTGGGCCTTTACGAAAAGAAGCCAGAAGGAAGTAATCAAAAATCCTACAAACATCGAACATATTGCGGCAGCTTTAGTCATTCTTTTGAAAAACAATCCGCCGACAAACGCCGGCAAAAACGCCGATGCGCACAAGCCGAAGAATATCGCCGTAGCTCTTGCTATGATGATTGGACTTTTCTGCGCAAAAAAGCTTAGCAGCACAGCGATAATGATACCGACAATAACGCCGATTCGGGTTACTCCCGTGGTTCCGCCGTGCTTCGGATTAATCTGTTCATAAACATCTCTGCCTATGCCTGTGCCCATTGTATGGAATTGGCTGGACAGTGTGCTCATCGCGGCCGACAGGAGTGTCAGCAGGAATATTATGCCGAACCATTTCGGCATCGCCGATGTTACATACAGCGGAATTATTTGTCCTGCGTTACCTCCGGCATAAACAACCGAAATACTCCTGCCCTGCACGATAGCCACATCTTTGCCGTCGAGCATCGCTGCGCCGGCCGTTTCACCGGTCAGTTTCACAGGCGCCATTTTCCCTTCGACATCGGTCCATCCGCCGGATTCGTCTTTCTTCATTATTTGCAGAACGGCAAGTCCTTTTTGTTCGTCTATTGTTTTTGCGACTCGTCCGCTCATCTGCGGGCCGTATTTATTGAAATAAACATTCGATAGTGCTCCGACTGTAAACGCCACGCCGGTCATCATCAGGATAAATACACCGCCGATGGGTACCGCCCTGTTCAGCTCTCTTTTGCTCTTGACGGTCATAAACCGCACTATTAGCTGCGGCTGAGCCAGCACTCCTATGCCGACGCCCATTGTTATTGTGGATATAACTACCCACCACAGGTCGTATTTTTTATCTCCGAAACCGAACTTCGGCATAGCTGTCCATCCCTGATGTCCCATTTCTTTCAATTTGCCAGGCACAAGCGCCGCCATATCGGTAAGGTACTGATGGCCGTCGATAATTCCTCCGATTTTTATATAAGTCCAGACCAGCAGAATTCCCATACCTATAAACATTATAGCGCCCTGCAAAGCGTCTGTGTACATAACGCCTTTAAGCCCGCCCATAATCACGTATGCCGCGGTTATAACGCTGAAGACAAGAAGGGCAACATTATAATCGACGTCGAGCTGCGTAGCTAAAAATTCGCTGCCGCCGATAAGAACCGCTGATGCGTACAACGGCATAAAAATAAATATTATTATCCCTGCGGAAATCTGGATGAATTTGCTTTGATATCTTCTGCCCAATAGTTCCGGGAACGTATGCGCGTCAAGACTATGCCCCATTCTTCTTGTCGGTCCGCCGAGAAACACGAAGGCGATAAAGATTCCGACGAAAATATTCAGCATAGTCAGCCACAGCAAACTCATGCCGAACAAGCCCGCCGCGCCGCCGAATCCGACGATTGCGGATGTCGAGATAAACGTCGCCCCGTAGCTTAGTGCCATAACGAATGGATGGGCCTTTCTGCCGGCAACCATATAATCTGTCGCGCTTTTAGTCCCCCTGTAGCCCAGCCAGCCGAGGTACACCACCATCAGCAGGTAAACCAGAACCGCAATTATTGTCCCCGCACCTACCGTATTAGCTAAGATATTCATATTCATATTCTCCAGAAAAAAATATATATCTTTTCAAATCCGTTTTATACGAGAAATTTTCTACATCTTTTCTTCAGCTTTATCCTCTTCCGACGCCCAGTGCTTATCCTCAGGACGAACCTCTGTGGCGCCTTTGTTCCAGTTGAAAAATCCGTATAACACACATAACAATGTACTGGCAATACAAAGAATATAAACAAGCGATATCCATTTGTCTTGAATTCCCAACATACTAATGTCTCCTAATTAAAGTTAATCTCCATTCTTAACGATACTGATAAGGCTATTTTTATTAGTACTATCCTATTTTCGGTAAACTTCACCCAAAAACCATAATTTTTTTAACGATTTAACAGTAATCAGGACATTGCCCATCTTTTATTTTATTGCGAATATACCCACAAATAGACATAAGGCATTAAAAATAAAGGATTTACAAAAAAAGTGACCAAAAATATGATTAATTTATGCCAAGCAGTCTTTTGGCGTTGCCGTAGAGGATTTTACCCATTCTATCAGGCGATAAATTGAGTTTGTTTAACAGATTAAGTGTTTCTTGCTGGTCACGCCATGGGCTATCGGTACCAAACAATATGTAATCGGCCGGATGCTTTTCCAAAAGCGCCTTCGCTTTCGGAACAGGCAGATAATCCAGCGCAAATGAAATCTCCATATAAATATCCCTGCCGATTATCTCATCAGCAACCTCATCCCACTGCTGCCAGGCTCCGAAATGCGTCGTTACCAGCTTCAGTTCGGGAAACTTTTTCATCACATTCAAAATCCTCGCAGGGCACGCCCTGTCGATAAACTCAAACGCAATATCAAAACCGGTGTGCATTACAAGAATCAAATCGTATTTACACACCTGCTCGTAAAACTCGAACATCAACTCGTCATCAAGATAAAAATCCTGATAGTACGGATGCATTTTAATGCCCTTTAGCCCCGCCTCAGCAATCTGCTTTATATGCCCGTCCCTCTCAGGGTCAGTCGGATGAACGGAACCAAACGGAATTATCCTATCGGATTGAATCTGCTTCGACCAGTCGAAAATCGGCTGAAACTGCCTGGGCTTTGTGGCAATCGAACAGATAACACTTCTCTCAATGCCAGCCTTGTCCATCGATTTCAATAACGAACCAATCGTACTGTCCAGAAAATACGGAATCTCCGGATGATGCTCGGTAAGAGCCTTCATAGCCTTGGGAGCCAAATCGTCACTAAACGCGTGTGTATGAAAATCTATTATTTTCTTAGCCACAGAGATTTCCTTTAAATTACTTATTAGCCACAGAGTTCACAGAGGCCACAGAGATTTCCTTTAAATTACTTATTAGCCACAGAGCTCACAGAGGCCACAGAGATATAACTTATACCAAAAAAGTATTTTCTGCAAGAGGGTAATTAGATAAAACATAGCCACGAAGCCACAAAGGCACAAAGACATAAAAAGAGCTAAAAGTTTAATACAGCAAATTCGCCGTGATAAACCTTGGCGGCTTCGTCATAGGCCCTTGCGGCGTCTTCCTCATTGTCGAAGTGTCCTAAATATATTCGCCGATGATTACAATTTAAAGATACTTCCCATTTGTTACTATTTTTAATTTTGCTAACGCCTTTGTATATTGAAGAGCCCTTAATACGCTTTCGATTGCTGCTACTTTCTGAAAATGTGGCCAATCGGAGGTTTTGTCTTGTGTTGTTCAGGCCGTTACGGTCTTTGTGGTCAACGATAACACCTTTTGGAGCATTTATAATCAGCCGGTGCATATATATGACTCTTCCGCCTTCGATGCGGGCGACATAATGATTTTTACTTTTGTTTTCAGTACATTGCCAGTCGTTCTGAATCAATGCCGGATAGTCTTGGGGAGAGACGAGAACATATTTTGTCTCAGCAGATTTTCCGCCAAACAGTTTTATTTTCCGAAAGGCGAAGCCGAAGCGTTTCCTGCGGTAGCGAAGAAGGAAATAAACAACAATACTTTCGATAATATTCGGCAATTTAATGCGAAGGTCTATATACATTATTATCTCCTGTTTTTTAGCCACTGATGACACGGTTTTTTTCACCACAGAGTCACGAAGACACACGAAGATATTGCTTCAACTAAGCTATTCAGCTTAAATTCAGATTAATCAACCCGCTCTACAAGCGAGCTTGCCCGCAGTTCTCAAATCTGAATTTTTTACGGCTGCGCCAAAAAGTTGAAGCTGTACGTTTGCTTTAAGGCACAGTTCCGCAGGGCAAAATTCAAAACGATGTGCCGGCGTCAAGTTTACTTGTAAGCAAGGTACGAGTTTTGAATTTAATGTGCATTTATGCATTGCCTTAAAGCAATATAGCCTCCGTGAACTCTGTGTTCTCTGTGGCTATATAATTCGTGTCTTAGTGCCTTAGTGGCTCTCTACCCTTACTGAAAAGTTGCGCGGTTTTGACGAACTTTTCGCGGATTTTTTTTGAGTGAAATTCGTAAGTGCTTATGAGGCTGAGAGATAAAAATTTGAAAAAAATCTTATTTTTCACAAATGCGCAATTTTTTTATTGCGCGTTTTTGATTATTCGGACAAGGGAAGTAGGGTTTAGGGTATAGGAAAGTGAAAAATTGAGGAGCCGCCGGAGGCGGGAAAATAAAGATAAAATTGGTTGAGTTTAAAAAGAACAGGAGTATAATTTGGCGTAATAATAAGATGGGAATTAGAAATGGATTATTATTTATTTCTCGACGAGACAGGAGACCACGGTTTAAGCTACGTTGACGAAAACTTCCCGATTTTTCTATTATGCGGATGTCTTGTAACATCAGAAAATCTGAAAAAAGCTGAAGAAAAAATAAATAATTTTAAATTAAGATTTTTCAAAACATCCGAGGTCATATTACATTCAAGAGATATTCGTAAATGCGAAGGCTCTTTCCAGATTTTATTCGATTTAAAAATTAAGGAAGAATTTTATAAGACTCTTAATGGCATTTTATCCGACCTGGACTATTGTTTGATCGGTTCGGCAATAAATAAAAAAGAACACATCATAAAATACGGCAAAAGTGCCAAAGACCCATATTCAATTGCATTATCTTTTATTCTCGAACGAACGGTTTTTTATTTGAATAGTGCATCTTCCAATTCTTCTGTCAGTATTCTGGTCGAGAAAAGAGGAAAAGCCGAAGATAAAAAACTGCTTTCAGATTTTAACTCCATAATGGACAGAGGCACATACTATCTAAGCGTTGACAGATTGAAAAAAACCATTAAGGATTTTTCTTTTCTCAGTAAGAGAGAAAATATTGTCGGGCTGCAAATAGCCGACTTATGCGCATATCCGCTTGCACGGCATTTGCTCAATCCCAAAGAACCTTATATACCTTTCAAAACGATAGAGAAGAAGATTTATTGCGATGGTAATAATCGATATAACGGGTGGGGTTTAAAAGTGTTTCCATAAAAAAAGCAAGGAGTCAAACAAACAACCCCTTGCCGACTGGGGACACCCCAATCCTTAAGTATAATACGACAAAAAACACTTCCGAGTCCAGTAAATTTTTAAATTTTTTAACAAAATTGAGGAGCCGCCGGAGGCGAGCAAGTTTTGAAAAATGCGGGTTTACCCCCTCCCAAATTTCCCTCAAGGAGGAAATTTCTGATAATTCGGGGGTCTTCGCTACGCTACGACGCTGCGCTTCAAAAAAAACAGATAAAATTGGTTGAGTTTAAAAAGAACAGGGGTATAATTTTATCAGTTCTTTGAGGAGCAATAAGGAAGAATCAAAGCTAAAAACAAAAAAACATCAAAAAAATAAAGAGCAACATTATTGAACTTTGCGGCAAAAAGGAAAAGCGAAATGGAATTCGATATAGTAAAATTAGGCCAATTAAAAAGGCAAATTAATTTCGATACCTTAAGATTTTCATTTTTTGGAATGAATGTTTAAGGTAAATGGTGGGTTACTTTTACCGCTCGCTACTGGTCGCGGACGTTTAAAGATTACCCACGCGCTAACCGATTAATATACCCATCGCTTACGGTTAAAGATTACCCATCGCTTACCCTACGCAGGGTCTTCGCTTCGCTTCGACGCTCCGGGCTCGGTAAAATAATCTGCTTGACAGTGCCCTATGGTATCCCTAAAATCCGCACTCCGAAAAGTGTAAAACAGCCGCAAAGGCACAAAGTCACTAAAAAAAGCATAAATATAACGCTTAAACTACTTCGTGTTAGTGTTTTGGTGGCTAAATAACTATAAATCTTTATTCTAAAAGGAGTTGTTCGATGGCGACAAAAGTGGCAATTAACGGCTTTGGCCGAATCGGCAGAGCAGTAGCAAGAATCATTATGGACAGAAAAGATATGGAGCTTGTGGCGATTAACGATTTGTCGAACGCCGCGGCTTTGGCGCACCTGTTCAAATACGATACAGTAATGGGGCCATGGAAAGGCACTATTAGTGTTAAGGACGATACGATTACGATTAACGGCAAGGCCATTAAGGTTTTGGCGGTGAAGAATCCGGCGGAGCTGCCGTGGAAGGCGATGGGAATTGACGTCGCGGTCGAATCGACCGGCATTTTCAGAGCGAAAGAATCGCCAAAAGGCGGTTATGGCGACCACATTAAGGCCGGTGCAAGGAAAGTCGTTTTGACCGTTCCCGCGAAAGACAAAATCGACTGTACCTGCGTGATGGGAGTAAATGATAAGACTGTAACGAAAGAAATGAACTGCATATCGAACGCGAGCTGCACGACGAACTGCCTGGCACCTTTGGCAAAGGCACTACAGGAAGCATTCGGAATTAAGAGAGGCCTGATGACGACCGTTCACGGATATACGAACGACCAGAACGTCGCGGACCAGATTCACAGCGACCTTCGCAGGGCAAGAGCAGCGGCACAGAATATTATCCCGACAACAACAGGCGCGGCAAAGGCACTGGGCGAAGTTATACCTGCACTGAAGGGTAAATTAGACGGATACGCACTACGCGTTCCGGTTATCGTAGGAAGCTGCGTCGACCTGACAGTTGAACTGGAAAAAGAAGTTACCAAAGATGAAGTTAACGCCGCTCTTAAGAAAGCCGCTGAAGGCAATCTTAAAGGCATTCTGCAGTATTGCGATGAGCCAATCGTAAGCAGCGACATTATCGGCAATCCGAGCTCGAGCGTATTCGATTCGCTGTGCACAATGTCGATGGGCAATTTCATTAAAGTTGTAAGCTGGTACGACAACGAATGGGGATATTCGAACCGCACGGTCGATATCATCGCGAAAGTCGCGGCTATGTAAGAAATTACCGGCCCCTGCCATAAAAGACAGGGGCTTTTTTTATTTTTTAATTTATTCACAAAGGATGCCGCAGTATGAACGAAAAACAGCTCGAACAAACACTTGTTCTTATCAAGCCTGATGCGCTTAAGAATTCGATAACGGGATTTATATTTTCACAGCTATCTGAATTTCACACGGGAGCGCGCTTTGCCGGGGCAAAGGTGGTAAACGTATCGAGGCTTCTGGCGGAAGAACATTATGCCGAGCATAAAGGCAAGCCGTTTTTCGAGGCGCTGCTCGATTACATAATGGGCAAAGTGCATTATTCCGAAGAGAATAAATGGAAGCGAAGAGTAATCGCAATCGTTTACCTTGGCGAGGGCGTTCTTGACAGGATAAGGGCGCTTGGCGGGCCTACGAATCCGCATAAGGCCAGAGAAGAAAAACCCGGCTGCATCAGGGCGCTTGGCACAGTGGTGAATCTCAAAGATAAAAACGGTAACGACATCGGCGACAGACTGGATAATCTAATCCATACATCGGCCTCGACGACAGATGCGGAAAGGGAAATCAAGCTGTGGTTTATGCCGCACGATATTCCGCCGATGATGCGGGCATATCCGACGGAAACCTGTCCGAGGCATTATTATTATAAAGAAGGCCGGCTGTATAATACATACGAACCGGATAGTATGCTGCTTCTGGCGCCGGGCGATATGGTATGGAAGACCGACCTCGAGATACTGCAAAGCTGCGATGCGGACGGATGCAAAAAAGGCAGATTAAATACGGTCGCGGCAAAGTATCTTATCAACAGAGTGAAAGTATAAGCTGCATTGCAAGAAAGGAAAGCTGTTATGGCTAAAAAAACAGTGGCAGATGTTGAAGTAAAAGGCAAAAAAGTTTTGATGAGGGTCGATTTTAATGTCCCCATCGACAGCAATGGAAATATCACTTCCGATAATCGTATCGTAATGGCGCTGCCGACGATAAAGACAATCGTGGAAAAAGGCGGCAGAGTAATTCTGATGAGCCATCTGGGCAGGCCGGACGGCCAAAAGAAACTCGAGTTCACGATGAAGCCTGTTGCAAAGCGGCTTTCGGAACTTCTGGGCAAGGCGGTTGTTTTCGCAGAGGACTGCATCGGTGCCGATGTAAAGGCGAAAGCAATGGCGTTAAAAGACGGCGATGTAATGCTGCTCGAAAATGTGCGCTTCTATAAAGCAGAAGAAATAAAAGATAAGAAAGCAAAGGACAACCCGGCTCTCCGCAAGGAAAAAGACGATTTCGCCAGGCAGATAGCGGAACTCGGCGATGTGTATGTCGATGACGCGTTCGGAACGGCTCACCGCGACAACGCATCGATGCTCACCGTGCCGCAACTTATGGGCAGCAAGCCCAAGGTGGTTGGATTCCTTGTTGAAAAGGAACTGAAATTCCTCGGCGATACAATCAATAATCCGGTTCGGCCGTTCGTTGCGATTCTGGGCGGAGCGAAAGTCTCGGATAAACTTGCCGTAATCGAAAATCTCCTGACGAAAGTCGATAGGATTCTTATCGGCGGCGCGATGGCCTATACGTTCTTCAAGGCACAGGGCAGAAAAATCGGAAAAAGTCTGTGCGAAGACGATTTCATCGAAAAAGCAAAAGAACTGTTCGGCAAGGCAAAGGCCGCAAATTGCGAACTGATACTGCCGGTAGATGATGTTATCGCAAGTGAATTTAAAGAGAATGCCGAGAACAAGGTCGTAACCGGCGATATTCCGGACGGCTGGCAGGGACTGGATATCGGGCCGGCGTCAAGAAAGCTGTTTGTTTCAAAACTTGCCGATGCCAAGACTATCGTATGGAACGGGCCGATGGGCGTATTCGAGATGAAGCCTTTTGATGAGGGCACAAAGGCAGTCGCGCAGGCGGTTGCAGATGCCACACAGAAAAACGGAGCAAAGAGCATTATCGGCGGCGGCGACAGCGCAAGCGCCATCAAAAAGATGAAACTATCTGACAAGGTAACGCACGTCTCGACAGGCGGCGGTGCGAGTCTTGAGTTTATGGAAGGCAAAAAGTTCAAAGCCATCGAAATACTGGACGAGAAGTAGGGAACAGGGTACAGGGTATAGGGTATAGAATAAACAAAGGCCGATGAAAACCATCGGTCTTTTTTTTGTTTTCAGGCTGAAAAACCGCTATATGGGGGGATAAATACGGCTGGATACCGCCGGATAAGATTGTTGCAATTCATAACGAAAAGTGATATATTCACCGGTTTGTATAAATATCTATACAGGAATATATGACAGAGAACAAAACAAATCATATTCAGTTCGCCTCGCTGTTCAAGCCGGCGTATGTTATCTGTCAAACCGAGAAAACCGACCGCAACACAATAATACACGACCTGCTTGAAAAGCTGGCGTACGAAGCGGGAATCGGAAACGTCGAAGAGGCATACAAGGAAATACTGTCCCGCGAAAACGAATCGCCGACCATCGTCGGGCCGGGCATATCAATGCCGCACGCCAGGCTGGACGCCGTCAATAAAATTGTCATTGGCATCGTTACCTCGAAAAATGGAATCGTTTACGCGCCGGGCAGAAGCGACAATTTAGTCAAACTTATCATTCTCACCCTCGCACCGAAAGCTGCGCCGGGATTGTATTTGCAGGCAATAAGTTCCATCGCGAAAATCTGCCAGAATCCGGAAACGGCCGAGAAGGTAGCGGTACTCGATTTGCCGGAAGATGTATGGGGATTTTTCAATACGAACGGAGCCGCCCTGCCGGACTTTCTGCACGCGTGCGATATTATGGAGCCCGTAACGGTAAAGCTGCAGGAACACGATACGCTCGAACGCGCAATCGATTTGTTCGTCCGTCACAGGGTAAATGAAGTGCCGGTGATTGACAAGGACGGCGAACTTATCGGCGTTGTAACGACGCACGAACTGCTGAAGGTCTGCCTGCCTGATTATGTGCTGTGGATGGATGATTTGACGCCTGTTATTAATTTCGAGCCGTTCGCACAGATACTGCGAAAGGAAAGCAAAACGTGGCTGGCCGAGATTATGACGCCTGAATACGCGACAGTTGACGAAAACGCACCTGCCGTACAGGTGGCCAAGGAAATCACACGGCAGAATACCGACCTCGCTTATGTTATGAGAGGCAAAAAACTGGTCGGCGTCGTGTCGCTGGCGACGTTTTTGAGCAAAGTTTTGCGGGAATAAATATGACCGATTCAGAAATCAAAAAGGCAAAGATTAAAAACGCCGTTTACCTGCTTATAATGCTCAGCGTAAGCGGAATGGTCGGTTTGCTGGCGCATTTTCTGGAATTCGACAGGCAGCAGGCGATGTCCTGCTCGATATTCATAATGATTATAATGGCGACGCTGCTGTTCTGGCAGTTCAGGCTGGCCATCGCGTTTGTCGGCATCGGAGTTTTGATGGGGACAAACGTACTGACGCTGCCGACGTTCATCAGGGAATGCAAAATCGACGTGATTCTTTTCCTTGTCGGTATGATGGTAACGGTAGGCGTGCTTAAGGAACTGGGCCTTTTCACGTGGATTATTCAGAGCGTTATTACCATTCCGCATATTACCGGCACGACATTCGTAATCATAATCGCCGGGCTGGGCGCGTTTATGGCCTGCGCGGTCGATGAAGTAACATCCATCGTATTCATCGCTACCCTGGTTTTCCAGGTTTGCGATACGCTCAAGATTCGTCCGACTCCTTTTATAATTGTCGGCGTATTAGGGACAAACGTTGGCTCAAGCGGAACGATGCTCGGCAACCCGGTCGGAATCTTAATCGGACAGAAAGCGACTCCGCCTTTGAGCTTCGTCGATTTCATCACATGGTCGTTTCCGATTATGCTCGTAACTCTTACAGTTACGATACTTATTTTACTGTACTGGTTCAGAAAAGATATCAAGATGCTTTCAGAAAGGCTCAACGCAAGGCGTCAGCTCGGTCTGGGACTGGGGCCATTGGTAAAAGTGCCTTACAAAAGCGGCCTTGCCGTCCTGATAGGTATGATTACCTTTATCGCGCTGCATCATTATATCGAACTGAAACTCGGACTTGCTCCGAATACGGTGCTGATTGTCGCGCCGCTTGTTATCGCCGGCCTGCTTATGCTGTGGCGGCACGAACGGGCAAGACATTACATCGAAGCGGACGTCGAATGGTGGACGCTGCTGTTCTTTATGATGCTGTTCGCAGTGGCAGGAACGCTCGAAGAGACGCACGTCTCGACCAGAATCGCAGGCTATTTTCAGCAGGCGTTCGGCGATAAACTTTCATTGCTGATACCGGCGGTTATCGGAATATCGGCTGTCGGCTCGGCGTTTGTCGATAATATCGTTTTCGTCGCGGCGTTTATGCCCGTTGTAAATAAACTCGGCCATACATCCCTGCTTTGGGCGCTTCTGCACGGGGCGTGCCTGGGCGGAAATATTACGATGATTGGCTCGACGGCAAATATCGTCGCGCTCGGTATGCTCGAAAAACGGTACCGTACACATATTTATTTCTTCGAATGGCTCAAGGTCGGAGCAGTCGTCGGCGTCGTTTCCTGCCTTATCGCGTGGGGCGGCATCGCAATTCTTTCGCCTTATATGCCGTCGCAAAACGAACGCCATACGGCCCGGCAGACGGCCACAGAGAACACAGAGGTATTAAAGCCACAGAGCACACAGAGTTCACAGAGTAATAATTCATTACCGGCCACAGAGAACTTAGAGGGCTCAGAGGAAAAATAAAGTGAGCGATGAATTAACAGAAAAAAGATTGATTGATGGCGTCAAAAGAGTATCATTATAAAAATAAATATCTCTGTGGCCTCTGCTGAAGCGCAGCGGAAGTCCCGACGCATCGGGATAACCCTGTCCGCCATAGCCTTCTTGTCCGTTCGTAGTCCCTTAGGGACGAAGACGGATGGCGACGGCGGATGGCTAATAAGTAAATATCTCTGTGGCCTCTGTGAACTCTGTGGCTAAAAAGTAGTTTAAAGGAAATCTCTGTGGCTGATAGACAACTACCAAAAGCGGGTACAATTGAAATCGCACCGTCGATACTGAGCGCAAACTTCGCCAAACTGGCCGACGAAATCGGACAGATTGAGCATACTGGCGTGAAGATGGTTCACCTCGACGTTATGGACGGCCATTTCGTGCCGAATATTACTATCGGGCCGGTCGTGATTGCGAAAATCCGCAAATATTCCAACCTCGCGTTCGACAGCCACCTTATGATTAGCGAGCCGGAAAGATACGCCGATGATTTTATCAAGGCGGGTGTGAATAATATTACTTTTCATATCGAGGTTGTGCCGAATCCGAAGGATTTTATAAAGAAGCTGCACGACGCAGGCATATCGGCCGGACTTTGTCTTAATCCTGAAACGCCTGTGTCGAAAATTGAAAAATACGCGCATTTAGCCGATATGATTTTGGTTATGACGGTTCATCCCGGCTTTGGCGGGCAGAGTTTCATTCAGGCCGCGGCTGATAAAATAAAACCCATTCGTCAGATTGTCGGGGCGAATATAAGGATTGAAGTTGACGGCGGAATCGACGCAAAAACAACGCCGATTGTTACGGCACTCGGAGCAGATACATTAGTCGCCGGTAATGCTATCTTCGGACAAGCCGACAGGGTAAAAGCAATCGAGGCAATTCGTAAGGCCATTGTAAATGTTTAAATGTATTACAAATGTTAAATCTTAAATTATTATTGGTATGGACAAAAGAACAAAGATTGTTACTGCTGTTGCGATGCTGACGATTGGTATAACGTTTATTGTTGTACTATATATAAAATCGGCGGTAATGCACAAGATTCCCGCTTACATTGCTTTCGTCCTCGGTGCAGGAGTTTTAGTCGGCGAATCAATCGCCGCGTATGTAGTCCTCACCAAACCTGACAAACAATAAAACTTTCTCTTATCGCAGGAAAGAGTCTTCCCTTTTTAGTTGTCTCAATAATTAAAATTCTATGAAGTGGATTCATTTATATTTTCAATACACAACCATATCAACGAAAGCATTCTAAAAAATAAATAGTTTATATTTCTATCTTTTTCTATGTTCTTTTTATCAGTTTCATGATGTCTAATTCTATACTCATTTCCCACTAAGGTTAACTTTTTAAATTCATCCTCAAATAAATCTTTATCTAATTCATTAGATATAATTCCAATAAGTCTTTGAGATGAATTTTTTTTATCATGATTAAAGTATGTTTTTATTCTTTCAAAAGCATCCCATAATTTCTCTAATGCTATTTGCTTGTCATTTGCGTCCAAAAATCTGGTTTTTGCTTCTTCAATTAATGCGTTCAATTCTTCATCTTTTGTTTTTGCTTTATTATCAAAAAGGAGTTCAATATTAACATTTAGGTCTAGTATTGCAGACAAATCTACACTTTCATTTTTTGCCATGCTGTTGACAATAAATTTTCTAAACTCTTCTATGGCTTGTTTTAAGAAAGAATCATATTCTGGCAAATTATGATTTTTCGCATGTTCGATAAAGTATTTTTTCAAAAAAAGTCCATCATTAATTACCGTATGAATTTGCGATATGTCTAATTCCGACAAAATATCTCTAACCCAAAATCTTCTTGTAGAACCTCCATGTGTATAATTGAAACCTAAGTCTTTAAAAAAAGCAGTTAAATAATAAGATGAACGATAAGGAAATTTATCATTATCGCCACATATCATTTCTGCAAGTTCAAGTTCGAAATCAATATTATTTTCTCTTGCTTTTAATAGTTTTAATTTCTGTAAATCTTCTGCATTTTTTGGATGTACTTTTAGTTTGTAAATGTAGTCTGTTAAAATTGACTCTGCTTGCTTGAAGTCTGTTTCTATTCTTTCTATATTATTCATTTTAAAAAGTAAAGTATTTTAAAAAGGGATTTCGTCATTTATATACTTATAGAAATTTAATCTATTAAATCTTATTTTATAATTTCCACCCAAAACTTTACTGACGATTATTTTCCATTTTTCGAATTTTAATATATCAAAGGTATTTGAACTTTTGTAAAATTCATTAAATTCATTTAATAAATCTTCTAATTTTTTTATTTGTTCTTCCTTAGTCATTAATCACCTTATCAATGGCTGATCTGTATGGTTTTTGAAACTTAACTTAAATTATATCCCTCTTTTCGCTAAAGACAACCGGAAATATCGGCATTTTATGAAACGCCGGAGGTAAAATTACCGCTCCATTACCCTTGCGCAGGGTTTCCGCTTCACTCCAACTGTCGCGGCTCTGAACCCCCCAATGGAATGGGGGTAAAAAATGGACTCGATTTTGTCCAATTATATGATATAATCCGCAAATTAATAGATAATTAAACGCCCCCCCGGCACCCCTGCAGTTTTGTCAGCGGACAAAACTAAGCGATGGGGTCTCCGCTGCGGCTCCGACAGGTCCGGGGGCTAATCTGAAAAATGGGTTCCCGCCTTCGCGGGAATGACAGGGAACAATGGCAAAACAAGCAAAATCACAATGGGACGGCTTCAGTTTAACGCCGCGGCGGGAAATGCCCGCGGGGCTGTGGATAAAGTGCCCCGGCTGCGAAAAACTGCTATTCAAAAAGGCCGTCGTTGAAAATCTCGACGTATGTCCGGAATGCAGCTACCATTTCCGTATCGGGGCGGCGGAAAGAATCAAATATCTCGTCGATGAAGGCTCATTCGAAGAGTTCCTGACCGAAATGGTTACCGCTGACCCGCTGAATTTCACGTTCAGGGGCACCACCTATAAGGAACGCGCCAAGGCATCCGAAAAGGCCGCGGCGGGCAAAGAGGCTATGCTTGTCGGCAAGGCGTTCGTTAAAGGCAGGCCGATTATGCTGGCGGTAATGGATTTCAATTATCTCGGCGGCTCGATGGGCGCGGTTGTCGGCGAAAAACTGAGCGCGGCAATCGAAAAGGCGATAGAAGAGACGCTTCCGCTTGTCGTGGTCAGCTCGACCGGCGGAGCGAGAATGCACGAAGGCGTGGTTTCGCTGGCACAAATGGCTAAAACCAGCGCCGCTTTGGCGAGATTAGACGATAGCGGCGGGCTTTTCATATCGGTTCTGACCGACCCGACGACGGGCGGAGTTACGGCGAGTTTCGCGATGCTGGGCGATGTTATCATAGCCGAGCCGGGCGCTTTAATTGGTTTTGCAGGGCCAAGGACGATTTACGAGACGATTAAGGTCGAACTGCCGGAGGGGTTTCAAAGGGCCGAATTCCTGCTCGAACACGGGTTTGTCGATATGATTGTGCATCGCAAGGACTTACGAAGCGAAATCGCAAGGCTAATCGACTACTGCTGCAAGAAATAAGCACCGACCGACACAGACGAAAACACTGACTAACACGGACAAATTCGTCAAAAATCAGACTTTGCAAACCGTAATTTTCAGCGTATAATTCCCTGTCTATGAGTTATTTTCGCGAAAATATAGAAAAAATGGCCGGTTACGAGCCGGGGTTCCAGCCGAGCAGCGCCAACGTGGTCAAGCTCAATACCAATGAAAATCCATATCCGCCGAGTCCGAAGGTAATCGAGGCGATAAAAAATATAACCGCTGAGCAAATCCGCAAATATCCGCAGCCGCTGGGCGATAGTTTCAGAGAAGCGGCGGCGAAAGTGCTCGGCGTCAAACCGGAAAATATTATCTGCGCAAACGGCGGAGACGATTTGCTGAATATGGCGATAAGAGCATTCTGCGATGAGAGCCGCCCTGTCGCTTATCCGACACCGACATATTCGCTTTACCCGGAACTGGCGAGGATACAAAATTGCCCTATTATCGAAATTCCATTCGACAGCGAATTCAATCTGCCGGCAAAACTCGCATCGACCGGCGCGGCACTGACAATCGTATGCAATCCAAACGCACCGAGCGGAACATTCATTCCGAAAAAAGAACTTATTCAGCTTGCCGAGGAACTTAACGGAAAAGGCGTTTTGCTGATTGACGAGGCTTATGTCGATTTCGCCGAAGACAACTGCCTCGAGCTTGTGAAAAAATTCGACAATGTAATTATCCTGAGGTCGATGAGCAAAGGCTATTCGCTTGCGGGAATGAGGTTCGGATTCGGTATCGCAAATGAAAACCTGATAAAGGGCCTGTTGAAGGTCAAGGATTCGTATAATGTCGATGCCGTGTCAATCGCGGCGGCGACGGCGGCAATCGAAGACCAGCAGTATTTCAGGAATAACGTTGGGAAAGTCAAAATCGAAAGAAAAATACTGACTGAAAAATTAATCGAACTCGGATTCGAGGTGCAGGCGAGCCAGTCGAATTTTGTTTTCGCAAAACCATCAAAAGCAAGAGCTATCGATATCTATGAAAAACTCAGGGATAAAGATATATATGTCCGGTACTGGGCATATTCGGATATTAAGGATAAGCTGAGAATTACGGCGGGAACTACCGGGCAGACTAAAATACTCATTGACGCATTAAATATAATTTTAGCCGAGGGATAAAAAATGGCTGACAGAAAAGCGAAAATAACAAGGAAGACAAAAGAAACGGATATTCTGCTGCAAATCAACCTTGACGGCGAAGGCAAATACGAAATCGATACCGGCATAGGGTTCCTGGACCATATGCTCAGTCACCTTAGCAAACACAGCAAAATCGATATGACGCTGAAGGCAAAAGGCGACCTCGAAGTCGACCAGCATCATACGGTCGAAGACGTCGCGATATGCCTGGGCGAGGCGATTGTGCAGGCGCTGGGCGATAAGAAAGGCATCGCACGCTACGGCAACAGCGCGGTGCCGATGGAAGACGCACTGGCGAATATAGCGCTGGATTTGTCGGGCAGGCCCTTCTGCGTTTATAACGTCGAATACAGAACGGAAAAGGTCGGCGATTTCGATGTGGAATGCATAGAAGAGCTGCTGAGAAGTTTCGCCAATCACGGCAAATTCAATCTGCATATAACCGTACCGCACGGCACTAACAGCCATCATATCGCAGAGGCGATATTCAAAGCACTTGGACAGGCGATGGGGCAATCGGTTAAAATTACCGGAAAAGATATTCCAAGCACAAAGGGTTCGCTGTGAACGGCGATATAAATTACGAATACAGAACGGGCATCGGCACCGATATTCACCGGCTCGTCGAAGGCAGAGCATTGAAACTGGGCGGCATAGTTATTCCTTACGAAAAAGGACTGCTGGCCCACAGCGACGGCGACGTCGCGCTGCACGCGATGATAGACGCAATAGCGGGAGCGGCGGGACTTGGCGATGTCGGAATGCTGTTTCCCGACAGCGACCCGCAATTTAAAGATATCGACAGCAAAGAACTTGTGCTGAAAGTCAAGGATTACATCGCGGCGAAAAACTGGGAAGTGGTAAATATCGATATTATTGTCAACGCCGAGGAGCCGAAACTTGGGCCGTATAAAATGCAGATGAAAAGATGCATCGCCAGCCTTTTGGGAATCGATTTCCTTAATGTCAATGTAAAGGCAAAGACAAACGAAGGTCTCGGCGAAATAGGAACAGGACTGGCGATATCGGCGATAGCGACAGTGTTACTCAGAAGAAGATTAAAAAGAACGTTATAAGGGCATAGGGGACAGGGTATAGGGTATAGACAACAATTCGTCGCCGTTTCGGTGACGGCTAAACCCTATCCCCTAAACCCTGTACCCTTAAAGGAAAATAAATGGAATTGAAACTTTATAATACTTTAACGCGAAAAACAGAAGAATTCGTGCCGATGCAGCAAGGCAAAGTCGGGATGTACAGTTGCGGGCCGACGGTGTATTCGCATCCGCATATCGGAAATTTCAGAAGCTTTCTCGTCGCGGATTTATTAAAGCGGTTCCTCGAATTCAAAGGATTCAAGGTAACTCATATTATGAATATCACGGATGTCGGACATCTGGTCGATGACGCTGACGAAGGGGCCGACAAACTGGAAGAGGCGGCGAAAAAACAGAAAAAAGACCCGCTGGAAATTGCGAAATTCTATACAGACTCATTTCTGCAGGCGAGCAAACTACTTAATATAAAACCGCCGAATAAATACCCAAAGGCGACAGAGCATATCAATGAAATGATTGGCATAATCAAGATTCTCATCGACAAGGGTTTCGCTTACGTTGTCGGCAATAACGTTTATTACGATGTTATGAAGTTCGCCAATTACGGGCAGCTTTCCGGTAATACGCTCGAAGATGTCAACGCAGGGGCGAGAATAGAAGTTAATCAGGAAAAGAAAAATCCGCAGGACTTCGCACTCTGGAAGCACGATACCAAACACTTACAGCAGTGGGACAGCCCATGGGGCAGAGGATTTCCCGGCTGGCACATCGAATGCTCGGCGATGAGCTCGAAATATCTCGGCGCCGAATTCGATATTCATACCGGCGGAGAAGATAATATTTTCCCGCATCACGAATGCGAAATCGCGCAGTCCGAAGCGGCGAGCGGCAAAAAATTCGTTCACTACTGGCTGCATACGAGATTTTTGATGTTCGACGGCGAAAAAATGTCAAAATCCAAGGGCAATCTTTACACGATTCCGGAACTTATCGAAAAGGGATTCAGGAAAAACGCGATTCGATACTCGCTTATCTCCTCGCATTACAGGCAAAACTACAATTTTACGTTCGATGGAATAAAAGCCGCTCAGCAGGCGATAGATAAAATACAGCAATGCGTCCTTCGGCTGACAGATTTGCAGAAAACCGGCAAGGCCGGCGAAATCAGAAGGCAGTTTAAAGATTTATCCTTCAATTGCCTGACTGAATTCGACGCGGCACTTTCCGACGATTTGAATATTTCAAAGTCGCTGGCGGTTTGCTTCGATTTTATACGGGAAGCCAACAAGGCCGAAGATCTGAATTCGACAGAAGCCGCTGCCCTGCTGGATACAATAAATAAACTCGATTCGGTACTCGGCGTTCTCGAAGCAGACGAAACCGAGGTGCCGGAAAATATAAAGGAACTCGCTGAAAAAAGAAAAGCAGCTAAATTAAGTAAGGATTGGAAAACGGCTGACGCTGTGCGGGCGGAAATTACGGCACAGGGCTGGACTGTCGAAGATACTCCCGGCGGAGGATATAGAATAAAACGCGGGGAGGAAGCGTAATGAAGATTCTCGGCATCGACCCTGGTTTGCAGATTTGCGGATATGCCGTGATTGAAGCTGACAGGAACAATATGAAGCTGCTCGAGGCGGGAGTTTGCCGAACGAATACGAAACTGCCGATTGAGAAAAGACTGGTGCAGATAGCACAGGATATAAAATCATTGCTCGAAAAATTCGACCCTGCCTGTATGGCGGTTGAAGAATTATATTCGCATTATGCCCATCCCAAAACCTCAATCTTGATGGGACACGCAAGAGGTGTTATACTTGCCTGTGCCTGCGAAAACGGCACGGAAGTAAAGAGCTTTGCGGCGACGAAAATAAAGAAGTCGCTGACGGGCAACGGAAGAGCATCGAAACTTCAGATGCAAAGAAGCATTAAGAGCCTGCTGGGCCTTGCGAAGATGCCGGAGCCTGCGGATGTGGCGGACGCTATCGCGGCGGCACTTTGCTGTGCCAATTCGATTTGAGGCAGGAACATCGCTGATAAAGGGATTTTATGAAGAAACAAGTTGACAAAAAAGCGGGATTTTCAACCACGGCTGTGCACGCCGGCGAAATCCGTTATAACGAATACGGCTCAATAACCACGCCGATTGTTCAGACGTCCACATTTATTTTCAAAAACATCGACGAAATAAAACAGCTTGCCGCAGGCGTCAAAGACAGATTCGAATACGGCCGCTACGGGAATCCCACACAGGTCGCGGCCGAGCGGAAACTTGCGGCACTGGAAAACGCCGAGGACGCCGTGCTGTTTTCAACCGGAATGAGCGCGATAACAACCACGCTTTTCGCACTGCTGAAATCCGGCGACCATATCATAATAACCGATGACGCATACAAGCGAACGCTCGACTTCTGCCTGAGATGCCTTGAAAGATTCAACATCGGCTGTACGGTAATCAAAATGGGCGACTATGAAGCGATAGAAAACGCGATAAAGCCCAATACGAAGATTTTTTTCTCGGAGTCTCCGACAAATCCATATCTGAATATAATGGATTTGGACCGGCTGATGGGCATTTTCAAAGGGAAAGGCATTCTCGTCATATCGGACAGCACTTTCGCAACGCCTTACAACCAGAAACCATTGGAATACGGAATAGATTTAGTCATACACAGCGCGACTAAATATCTCGGCGGACATAACGACCTGCTCAGCGGCGTGGTGCTCGGAAGAAAAGAACTGACCGGCACTATTCGGGACTATCTCAAGATAACCGGCGGATGCATCGACCCGCATTCATCATACTTTTTAATCCGCGGCCTGAAAACTTTCGAGCTTCGTATGCAGCGGCATAACGAGAACGGGCAAAAAATCGCCGAGTTCCTCGAAAACCATCCGAAAGTAGAAAAGGTATATTATCCGGGTCTGCCGAGCCATCAGCATTATAAAATAGCGAAAAAACAGATGAAAGGATTCGGCGGAGTCGTTACATTCGAAGTGAAAGACGACGTAACTTGCGCACTCGAATTTTTGAGCAGGCTGAAAATTATCTGTATCGGGCCGAGCCTTGGCGGCGTCGAATCGCTGATTACGCATCCGGCTACGATAAGCTATTACGGCATAAGCAGGGAAGAGCGTTTGGCACTGGGCATCAAGGACGGACTTATACGGCTTTCAATTGGAATTGAAAACGCCGAAGATATTATAGAAGACCTGAATCAGGCATTGGCGTGATAATATATGATAGCACAAATTGAAGGAAAACTCGTTCAACTGGACAGCGACAAGGCATTGGTGCAGGTCGGACAAATCTGCTACGAGGTGCTTGTGCCGGGCTATCTGGCAAGTCTGCTTGGAAGCAGAATCGGACAGGACATTATCCTTTCCACGATGGAATATTACGAAGGAACGCCCGGCGGCGGAAATCTCGTACCGCAAATGGTCGGGTTTGTGAGTACAGGCGAAAAAGATTTTTTCAAGAGATATACGAGCGTAAAAGGCATCGGGATAAAAAAAGGTCTCAAGTCGCTTGCCCTGCCGATAGCGACCGTCGCGGCGGCTGTCGAAGGCGGCGATGAAAAAACGCTGACCGCCCTGCCGGGTATCGGCAAGAGACTGGCCCAGCATATAATCGCCGAGCTTAAAGGCAAACTGACAGGCTTTGCGGCAGGAGCCGAACCTGCACAAGCAAAAGAAGAGACAGCTTTCGCAGGGTTCCAGATTGAGGCACTTGAAATTCTTATCGCATGGGGCGAAAAACGAAACGAAGCGGCTGAACTTATCAATATGGCGTGCAGAAAACATCCGAACATTAAATCGGCAGAAGAACTCGTGCCGCTGGTTTACAGAATAAAACAGGGAATTGAGGTTTAACGATGGCGATAGACAGGGTTTTAGACTCTGATTCGATAAATGAGCAGGAAGAAAATTTCAACGCTTCGCTGCGGCCGACGAATTTTGCGGAGTGTATCGGTCAGCAAAGTGTAAAAGAAAAACTGTCCATTGCCATTGAAGCGGCGAAAAAAAGAAACGAACCGTTAGAGCATATTCTGTTTTACGGCCCGCCGGGACTCGGCAAGACAACGCTTGCCCACGTAATCGCCAACGAAATGGACTCGAGAATAAAGACCACATCGGGACCGGCACTTGTCAAGCAAGGCGATGTAATGGGACTGCTCAGCAATGTCAATACAGGCGACATACTATTCATCGATGAAATACACCGGCTAAGCACGCCTGTCGAAGAATTTATTTACCCCGCGATGGAAGATTTCCGTGTCGATTTCACGGTCGACAGCGGTCTTCACGCAAAAACAATAAATTTCCCATTGAAGCGGTTTACACTTATCGGCGCAACAACGAGGGCGGGTCTTTTGAGCGCACCATTACGCGGCAGGTTTGGAATGCTGTATCATTTGGAATTTTACAGCAGAGGCGAACTTGCACTGATACTTAAACGCTCGGCAAAGCTGCTGAATCTTGTCTGCCAGGACGGTACGCTTGAGCTTATCGCTTCGCGAAGCAGAGGCACGCCTCGAATCGCAAACAGACTCTTAAAAAGGGTTCGCGATTACGCGCAGGTAAAAGGCAAGGGAAAATTAACCGATGACGTGGTTACGAACGCATTGAAGATGGAGCAGATTGACGAGCTTGGTCTTGACGAGCTTGACAGGTCGTTTTTGAGGGCTTTGGCAAACATATACAACGGCGGACCTGCGGGCATCGAGGCGCTTGCCGCTACGCTGGGCGAAGAAAAAGACACCCTCGAAGACGTTGTCGAGCCGTATTTATTACAGATAGGATTCATCCGCAGAACAAATCGGGGCAGAGAAATAACGGAACAAGCCTGTAAACATCTTGGTATCGAGCTGAAAAGAAAAAAACAGCAGGATGGAACAGAGCTTTTTTAGAATGAAAAAATAATTATAATTTCGAAGGAATCAAAATGAGAAAAACCGTATCGCTGATTTTATTATTTGTTTTCGTTATGCTTGCGGCGGCAGGCTGTCAGCAGCCCGCCAAGCGAACCGGCACAAGTTCGCTGCTGAAAGACGAGCAATTAGTCGATGTTTATTACCTTGCCGGCAAACTCGGTATGAGTATATCACAGGCAACCTATGACAAAATATCCTTTAACGATACAGTTAATACCGTAACCATTCTGCCAAAACAAAACCAGATTTATGTCAACGACAACTATATCGGGCCGCTTGGAAAAACCAAAAAAATCGACGGCCTGCTTAATATTCGCGCCTCTGCGGGAGACGAAATACAAAGCAAACTCGCAAAACCGGTCATGGAAGTGCCGGTACCGATACCGACCCCTCCGCAGCAGCCGAAAACAGCATGGCAGCTTACAGGTAAAACAATCATAATCGACCCTGGACACGGAGGCAAAGACCCCGGCGCAATAAGTTATTACGAGTACGAAGAAAAAACTGTAAATCTTGATGTAGGTCTTGCGATTGCCGAATTGCTGCGAGACAAGGGACACAGGGTTATAATGACCCGTAACAGCGATGTGTTTATCGAACTTGAAGAGCGCGCCGCTATCGCCAACCGCAACAGGGCGGACGTTTTCATAAGTATTCACGCGGATTCATCGGCGACAAGAAGCAAAAACGGCTTTACACTCTACGTCGCACGCAGCGCCTCATCGGCATCAATCAAACTCGCCGATTCAATCGACAATTGTATGGCTCGGACAAGTATAAGCAGCAACGGTGTCAGGAAAGCAGATTACCGTGTGCTTACGCATACGAGATGCCCCGCCGTTCTGGTCGAACTCGGATACCTGTCAAACTACTGGGAGGCCAAACAGCTTAAAAATGTCGATATGCAAAAACGTCTTGCTCAGACTATCGCCGACGGCATAGCAAATTATCTCAATCGCAGATAAATTTTATGGATAATCATAACGTTTTAATAGCGTTCGGCCTGACGATTTTCGCGGGACTGTCCACCGGTATCGGAAGCGCTATGGCCTTTTTCGCCAAGAGAACCAGCACCAGATTTCTTTCGACTTCGCTGGGCTTTTCGGCAGGCGTTATGATTTATGTTTCACTGATTGAGATATTCGCCAAGGCAAAAGCCGACCTTACCGCCCAACTCGGCATGGCAAAAGGATACTGGCTGACAGTTATGTCTTTTTTTGCCGGCATTTTTCTGATAGCCATAATCGACAAGCTCATACCCGGCATAGACAATCCTCACGAAATCAAAGATATAGAAAACGCCGACGAGGCCGCGGCCGCCAAAAAGTTCTACAGCCTTTATCGTATGGGGCTTTTCACCGCACTGGCAATCGCGATACATAATTTCCCCGAAGGATTGGCGACATTTACCGCCGCACTAAAAGATGTCCGGCTCGGAATTCCAATCGCAATAGCAATAGCGATTCATAATATACCGGAAGGTATCGCGGTTTCAGTGCCTGTATTTTTCGCGACCGGCAGCAAAAAAAAAGCGTTCTGGCTCTCTTTCCTTTCGGGCATGGCAGAACCCGTTGGCGCATTAATAGGTTATCTTATTCTTATGCACATCCCAAGCGATACTGCCTGCAGCGTTATTTTCGCTGCCGTGGGCGGTATAATGGTTTTCATATCCATCGACCAGCTTCTGCCCGCCGCTGAAAAATACGGCAAACATCATTACGCCGTTTACGGCTTTGTCGCTGGTATGATTGTAATGGCATTGAGCCTGTTATTATTTGTTTAAAGAAAGAAAAACAGAATGAACTATTATCCATTGAAATTCGAACCGATTTACAAGGAACTTATTTGGGGCGGACACAAGTTTCACAATGCCCTCGGTAAAGACTGCCCTGCCGATAAAAAAATCGGCGAAAGCTGGGAACTCGCTGATTTGCCGAACGATAAATCAGTTATTATAAACGGCGAATTCGCCGGGAAAACAATCGCAGAGACTCTGCAAAAATATCCTGAAGAAATAACAGGCAAAAAAAACTATAAGCCGCCTTTCGGACTGCTTATCAAACTTATCGACGCCGCAGACGTCCTGAGCGTTCAGGTTCATCCCGACAGCGATGCGGTAAAAAAACTTAAAACCGGCAATCCAAAAACCGAGTGCTGGTACATAATCGACGCCGATAAAGACGCCTGCATTTACAAAGGACTGAAATCCGGGACGACAAAAGAGCAGTTCGAGCAATCAATAAAAGACGGCAAATGCGCCCAACTCCTGAATAAAGTTCCTGTAAAGGCCGGCCAGTGTCATTTTCTCCCGGCGGGAACCGTTCACGCAATAGGCGCGGGAATTTTAATAGCTGAGATACAAATACCATCTGATACGACCTTCAGGGTTTTCGACTGGAACAGGCTGCAAAACGGCAAACCCCGCCAGCTCCACATCGAACAGGCACTTGAGAGCATCCATTTCAACCAAAAGGCGGACCAACTCGGCGTAACAACAGCCGGCAGACTTGTTGACTGTGAATTTTTCAGGATTGATAAAATCACTGCACAGGCCGAGGCGACAAACAAAATTTCCAAAGGGATAATGAAAGTAATTATAATTATCGAAGGCAGCGGCAAAATATCTTCCGACAATTCGCAGCCGGTAGATTTCGCAAAAGGACAGACAATCCTGATTCCTGCCGCTTTTAATGGCGAAATCGCGTTTGACGGCAATACTGAATATTTGCAGGTTACTCTTTAAATTGACAGATGCCGTAACTTCTACTACAATGCTTTCATGCTAAAGCCTGAAGAAAATCCGCCGATAATCTGGCCGCCTGATACAAGTATAAAAGACTTTCAGGGGACATGGTGGGTCGTACATACCAAAAGCAGAAACGAAAAGGCGCTCGCATGGCAGATGCAGAGAAAAAATATAAACTATTTTCTGCCTATGACTGAAAAAGTTTACAGAAAAAGCCGCAGAGTCATCCGTTCGCTGCTGCCTCTGTTCAGCGGGTATGTCTTTTTCTGCGGCGACGAACCGCAGAGACTGGAGATACTCAAAACAAACAGAGCGGCAGGCCTGCTGGCAGTAAAGGACCAGCAGCATTTTATTGCAGAGCTTCTGCCGATTGAAAAGGCACTTACAAGCGGATTAAATCTTGCGCCATACCACTACCTTAAAGCGGGTCAGTTGTGCAAAGTTATCGCAGGGCCTCTTATGGGAATAGAAGGACTCGTTGTCAGCGAACATAACAAAACAAGGCTTGTTCTCCAGGTTGACGTACTCGGCAAGGCTACTTGTCTTGAAATCGATTCCGCCCTGCTTGAAATAGTTCCGGAAAACTCGATTTAAAAGAAATTAAGGAGCTGTCTATGAACTGGTTGAAAATTGTTGCGATTCTTCTTGTTGTAGATGCCATCGTTATATTGTTCCGGCCGGACTTTGTGAAAAAATATGCCGCTCTGGTGGCTGAAGGAGCGAAAATATATCTTGCCGCTATTATCAAGACTGTGCTGGGAGTGATTTTTCTTTTCGGCGCGGATAAATGCACATATCCATGGGTGATAATTACTTTCGGTATTCTGGCTCTTGTCGGAGCGGTTTTCATAGTGGCTGTTCCGCAGAAGTCAAGAGCGATGGCCGCGTGGGCTGCATCAAAAAGTACTTTTACTCTGCGATTTTTTGGGTTGATTTATCTGCTTATCGGCGCATTGCTGGTTTACTCATCTTAAAAAGCTAAACGCAGCCGAACTGCCATCACTGTTGCATTATCCGTATTAACCGCTCAGGGATGAACGATTGATATCGTCGGGCTATTCTGCCAAAAACATTGATTCACCTTCCAAATCCAGAGGCAGACTCAACAAAGTCAAAACAATTTTGATGTTCTGCTGACAAAATATTTAACAACGCCTGCTGCTTGACTTTCCTCAACTCTGCATTGCTGCATGTCGCCCCCTGATTTTTAACCGCAAAAAATCCATCCGGTATCAGTCCGCCGCGAACACAAAATGTTACAGATTTATCGCTGGGAATCCGCTTTGCGGTAAATGTATAACTTTGCAGATTCAGTTCTGTTTCTTCGTCTTCAAATTTTAATTCTCTGCCTGTGTACAAACTCATCACGTCCCAAACGCCATCCATTGAACCGCTGACTTTAATATCAAAATCAGCAGCCTTTGGGATCTCGTCCCCAAAAAGTTGCTGTGCCGCATAACCTATTGCTTTGTAGCCAATCAAAACGCCCATACAAATATGAGAATTCTGTGAAATATGAGAACTTTCAGCATTCGATTGGGAATGTTCGTGATTTTCGTGAAACGCCATCGCTTGATTTACCGTAATTGTCATAATCTCGTTACCGTCATTATAAACCTGCAAAGGTTTCATTTGACTGATGAGTCTGTTTATTTCCGAGGACTTATCCGCGGATTCTTTACAGCCCTGCAAAAACATTGAAAAACAAACCATCAAAACTACATTTAACATCTTTTTCATTAATCATTACTCCAATAAAAATTTTAAATTACCAGTTCGCAATACAATTTGAATCTTCCGGATTATTACATTCCAGATACTTTTCAGAAAACACCTGTACATCCGGAAGATTTACTCTGCAATCCTTATTGATATCCGCATCCATTCCCATACCGGCCTGCCATACTCCGTGACAACTTGACGGTACGGAATCGACATCTGCAAAAAGCGACACATCAAAATCCGGCTCATTAGGGTCGTTGCATTTCTGCCAGTAATTCGCTATAACCGCGAAATCCTCAAAGTTCACATAACCATCTTTATTCGTATCGCCTGCCAACGCCCAACCGAACAAACCAACTTCATTAGACACAATCGGTAATTCGATATAAGCAGTACTAAATGAATCAAATAACATTCCGGATTGCTGCGATGTAACCTCTCTGAACACTCGTATAAAATGTACATCGTCTGCAAAACTGCCGGCAAAATCAAAATAAGCATCATAGAGCCAGCCGCTTTCGCCCGGAATCTCATTTAATCGTCCCTCGATTGTTCCAATCTGAACAAAAGTTTCTCCATCGCTGCTTGCCCAAACAGAAGCCGCCGCCAGCGGGCCGCAAAACATTCTTATCACAATGTCATTGCCGGAGACATCCTTAATACCGGTTTCAAATTTGACAATAAATTCCTGCTCGCTGTTTGATGCCCCGCCCGAACGCCAGCCCGCGACATAATCACGGTCGCCATCTTCAAAATCCCAGGCGTACATATTGCCGTTGCCGTCGGCATCAGATTCTCCCAATACCCACCACGTTGTCGCCGGCGTATTTGAGTCCATATAATGCGAACCGGGTCCGCCGCAATAACCGTCTGCCCAGCTTTGAATTTTATCTGTATAGCTGACAACACTATCTGCCCAGTTAATGCCGTTGACATATCTGGCATACAACATCGCGTTGATATTCAAAACTATTAACGTTATATAAATAATTTTCTTCATATCACACTCCTGTAATTTTTTATTTTTGTTTGGCATACCAGAATTCTCCCAACCTTGCCTTGTTGAATCTGCTGCAAAACGGAACATCATCTTCCGTCAGGGATTCAATGTGTTGGTCAAGAAATAATGTATTGGTTTTATTTTTGTGCCGATATTCAAAATTCGCCACAGGACAGCCGTCAAATAAAACAACTCCGGAAATTTGACTCGTCCCGTTTCCATCACAGAACATCATAGCCCTTGCTGGTTTTTTATATTCACTTTCATTCCGGTAGTCCGTCGGCATATTTGCTCTGCCTGAAACACCAAGCGTTCCATTAGCCATATAGCTCAAAGAAAAATCACGTTCTTCTGTAGGATAATCAGGGTCATCTCTTGTCATATCAGGCCTTTTATGCGTCGGACAGGTTAAAACTGTCCGACCTTTGCCTGTGCCGATTATTTCGCTGTTCGCATCACTGACAACTTCAAGTCCAAGATTTTTTACAAACATCTGATTCATAAACCAGTGCTGACTTTTTTGTCCATAAGAACCGGGATAAGGCTCGGACGAAAACATCCTGCCGCCGCTGACATCCAGATACATTCGCAAAGCCAATCCGATATTTTTTAGATTAGATCGGCAAACGACATTCCTGCCGCGTTCTCTGGCTGCTGCCAGGCAGGGAAGCAATATTCCAACGAGAAGCCCTATCAGACTTATCACCACCAGCAGTTCAACCAGTGTAAATGCTTTTTTGTTTTTCAAAACCATAACCATTTCCCGCTGCAGGGACACAGGCAGTCGAACAAAACCTATGCCCCTGCCAGCTAACTAAAAACTACTTCTTCCTTCTCAAGCAAGCTATTGCTCCCAATCCTAAAACAACCAATGTCGCTGGTTCAGGAACAGATGCGAATGAATCGAAAAACATTCCTGTACCGGAACCCGATGTAGTGCCGCAAACTTTTATATAATAAACATCACCGAAAAAAACATCTGACAAATCAAAAGATGCGTCATATAAATTACCCGGAGTGCCTGGTGTACCGCCAGATGAACCTGCTACATTGCCAATCAATGTCCAATTTACATTGTCTGCACTTGCATAAACATTCGCTTTTGCTTTTGCGCCGCAGAACAATCTGATTACAATATCATCGCCTTCAACATCTGTAATTGCGGTATTGAAACCAACAACGATTTCCTGACTTGCCGCCGAACGCCAGCCGGCGACATTGTCCAAATCCACAGCGTCAAAAGCATACATATTGCCGTTTTGGTCGGCGTCTGATACGCCTAAAACCCACGAAACAGTGCTGCTGTCCATATATGTTCCGCCGTAATTCTGTATCTGGCTTGTATAGCCAACCACAGTATCAGTCCAGTTTTGCCCGTTGATTAAGGCCGCGAAACTGCAACTTGAAAATAAACCACCAATAACCATCAACATTAAAACACTTTTCATTTTGTAATTTTCCAACTTCATCTTTCATACTCCAATTTAAATTAAACCTATTAAAACTTTACACAAACATTTTGCACAACAACCAATACGATTAAGCTATCGCCCGCCTCCTTTCCGTAACTTGCAAAAAAAAGAGCAATAGACGAAATTTATTTCATCTATTGCTCCCTGGCTGGCTTTCAGCTTGCTGGGTCGTAAGTGTTTTTAAAATTATTTTATTTATTCATAATTAATTTCCCGTTTCTCGTTATTCTTAGCCTGTAAATGGAACTATCGTGCCGAATCATTATCTCATTATCATCGCCGAACAAACTATTCGAATCGAACAATCGTACGCGTCGATTATTATCCGGTTTACTGCTATTCTGGTTATTTATAATTTCCATAACAAGTTTAAAGCCCCAAAAAGCTTCCCGCCTGATATACAATCAGTGTTACGACATAAGCCATTACCGTTAATCCGCCGAATTGCAGAATCGCCCATTTCCATGCACCGGTTTCAGAGCGGGTAATTACGGCCGTTGCGATACAGGGTGCGCTTATCAGACAAAACAGCATAATACAAAATCCCTGCAAAGGCGTATAATCGCTGCTGAGTCTCTGCTGCAAAACGGAGCTATCCTCATTTTCCGTAACGGCATAAACGATACCCATCTGTGCCACAAACACTTCTTTTGCCGCAAGAGCGCCTATAAGCGCAGTGGCGATTTTATAATCGAATCCGAGCGGTTTAAGTACCGGCTCAAGAGCAAGCCCCGCCCTGCCGATAAAACTGTGCTTAAGCGTAACGGTCTGCGTCTCTGCATCGTCCAGACCGGCAAGTTTTTCAGGCGATACACGCGGGTACTGTGCGGCTGCCCACAAAATTATCGAAATCACCAAAATGACGGTACCGGCCTTTCTCAGGTACAGCCAGCCTCGTTCCCACATATGCAGAAAAATAGATTTAAATGTAGGCATCCTATACGGAGGCAGTTCCATTACGAACGGTATCGTTTCGCCTTTTAGCAGAGTAATCCTCAATATCTTGGCTGATATAACGGCCAGCGCGATACCGATAAAATAAATCAGCCACATCATCGGGCCTCGCCATCTCTCGGAAAAAAATGCAGGGATTATAAGCGCATAAATCGTAAGCCTCGCTCCGCAGCTCATAAGCGGAGTAATAAGAATCGTAGTTATCCTGTTGCGTCTGTTTTCGAGTATTCGACAGGCCATAATCGCAGGCACCGAACAGCCGAATCCAATCAGCATTGGAATGAAACTCTTGCCGTGCAGACCGATTTTGTGCATAAACCTGTCGGTTACAAACGCCGCCCTTGCCATATATCCGCTGTCTTCGAGAATCGCTATTGCCGCAAAGAGCAGCATAATATTCGGCAGGAACGCTACCACGCCGCCGACGCCGCCGATTATTCCATCAACCAGAAGTGATTTCAATACACTTTCACTTCCGACCGGCCAAAAACCGGATATGGTCCGTCCGAGCCAGCCGAACAGCATCTCCAGCCACGTCATCGGCCACTCACCCAACCGAAAAGTTACATCGAAAACAATATACATCATCGCCGCAAAAATCGGCAGCCCCCATGTTTTGTGCGTAACAAATGCATCAATCATATCGCTGCGATTATGCCGGATTTCAATTGGATTTTTTATCGATTCCCGGCAGGCTCCGGAAATAAAACCATATCTTTTATCTGCGATAACGATCTCCGGCTCTTCACCGAAAATAGTTTTTAAACGCTTGATGCTTTCCTGCACAGCCGGAGCAATTTCAGGATTTTGAACCTGTTTCAAAACATCCGCGTCCAGTTCGAGCAGTTTTATTATTGCCCACCTGTTGTTGCGCAATTCATCGAACTTCTGCCGCAACTTTTCAATCTCATTTTCTATTTCACTGCCGTATTTAATACGCAAATTCAAATCTTTCGGTCCCTGCGAAACAGTTTCAATAACCGCATCGAGAATTTTATCTATGCCTGTATTCCTATTGCCTATCGTACGAACAATTTTTACACCGAAAAGCGTCGAAAGGTTTTCAATGTCAAAAACAAGCCCCTGGTGCCGGGCAATATCGCTCATATTGAAAGCGAGTACAAGCGGCACATTAAGCTCCATTAGTTGTACGGCAAGATAAAGATTCCTCTCGATATTCGAAGAATCTATAACATCGACCACAACATCCGGCTTTTGTTCGATAATAAAGTTTCTCGAAACAACTTCCTCTGTCGAATAAGCGGTAAGACTGTAAGTCCCGGGCAAATCGATAATTTTAAGTTCGTATCCGTTATGCCGGCACGTACCCTCTTTTTTCTCGACTGTAACACCGGGATAATTGCCGACATGCTGGCGAAGGCCGGTTAAAGCATTGAATATCGTCGTTTTCCCGCTGTTCGGATTACCGGCAATTGCAACTGTGATTTTTTTCATATTCTCTGCCATAACATTAATTTCCTGATGGCTTAACAGCCATCTTCCCGGCCATGCCCCTGCCAAGAACAATTCGTGCGCCTTTTAAATCAATAACAAGAGGACCGGGATGGCTATTGTTTATTATTCGAAACTGCACACCAGGAAAAAGCCCCATAGCAGCAAGCCTTGCTTTAAGTCCCTGTCCAGCTTCTATTTTTACGAACCTGACCTTTGAGTCATTAGCTGCATCCTTCAGGAGAATTTGTTCCTGCACCCTCATAAAAACTAAATTCCTTTCGACCGGCAATATTTATGAAATTCGGTAGTGATATTGGCACCTTTTTTCCCGTAATTTGTCGAAAATTCCGTAAAATTTAACAATTTGGAAATAACCACAGACCCCAGGGCGTGCTCAGCCTTACAGGCCGCCTGCTCGGCAATCTGCCGTTCAACACCGAGAACATTGACAAAAAAAGACTCGATAATGTTGTGCCGGCGAACCACAGATTGAGCCTGCTGGGCGCCTTTTTCAGTAAGACTGATAAATCCGTAGGGCTGGTAATCCACTAACTCCTTGTCATTCAACAACTTAAGAGCACCGGTAACAGAGGCTCTCGATACGCCGAGGTTTTGCGCAATATCTTTGCTTCTGGCAACTTTTGCCCCCTGACTGAGGTTATATATCGCTTCCAGATAATCTTCCAGTGATGCGCTTAATTGTTTCTTTTTGGCCATAACATCACCTTTCTTAGCTACATCTAATATAGTTAGTTATGCCTAACTTTGCAAATAAAAAATTTATTTTTTATGTATTATTGTTTTTCCTGAAATCTGCAGG
Organism: Phycisphaerae bacterium; assembly: GCA_041652575.1. NCBI lineage: Bacteria > Pseudomonadati > Planctomycetota > Phycisphaerae > Phycisphaerae bacterium. The sequence continues at coordinate 51,078 of JBAZHC010000011.1, forward strand.
AGATCTATGCCATATCAGGCCGGTACAAATACCGCCTACTATAAAGGCCCAGCTTAACGTAATAGCCCGGTCGATTAATGCCGCCGTTAAGCCGGCATCGAGAGGAATACCCAACACAACGGCCCCTGCTCCGAGAACCGTCTCGCGAATACCGATAGCACCGGGAGTCAGATTGACAAACATTATAATATATCCGAGAGCTCCAAGAACAAGAAATCCCGCCGGATGCACTTTCACTCCCATGCTTTGGTAAATAACCGCAAGCCTGACCGCAGTAATTATAAAATTAAGCAGCAGGAAAACCCCGGCAGTAAACAGCGACCTTTTATTTTTTGTTATAGCGGAACGTCCAAGAAGAAATTCCCTGAATAAAACAGCCAATTTCGACGAACCGTTTGGAACAGGCAGCGGAACAAATATCATAAAAACTGACGCCGTCAGACAAACAAGAAAAACACCCGCCAGAATCTGTTTTTGCACACTGTCAAGTCCATAAACAAGAATCATGGAGAACAAGCCTATCAGGCACGCCGCAACAGAAAGCAGCAGTGTCAAAAAAATCGAAAAAGTGCCGAAGTGCGAATATCTCAGCCCATAGTGTCTTTTCAGATAATTCGCCATAAAAAGCGTGCCGAACTTCATTGGAACATAATTAAGCAGAGCACGGGCGTTCTGCAGAATAACCATATCCACTAATAAGGTCTTTACGCCCATAGGGCTCAGAATTGCTATCACCACAACAGCGCTGTTAAACGTTCCCACGAAAGACGCAAAATAAATAATACTCAGTTCAAGAGCATTGAGTTTCAATAATGCCTTCACACTCTGCCAGTGTCCGACAAGATACCAAACCAAAAAGGCTAAAATCGCGATTCCGAGAATATATTTAATCCACTTAAGCATTTCGATTATCCTAAACTTGACATTATATACCATCTAAGATACAATGCTAACAGATTTTTATATGTTAAGGCTAAAAATTCCTGGACGATAAAGTCGTTGCAATTTGTTCGGTCGAAAACCAAAAATAAGAATATATTTACAGGCAAACGAACTTATGAACCATTCAGATTTTTACGATGTGTTTTTTAAAAAAATCAGGCACAAAATCAATTTTACTACCCGGATTTTAATTCATGAAATTCTGAATTGTGTTAAAAAAACAGATTCGCGAGGCAACCCTGATTTTAGAATTCTCGAATTAGGCTGCGGCAGAGGATTGCTGGCGGCGAAGCTTTTGCGATTTGGAAAAGTGAAAGCAGTTGACCTGGCAGAAAAAACAATAGAAGATAACAGAAAATTTTATCCGGAGATAGAATTTGAGGTTGCAGATTTATCCAAACCAATCCGTTTCGATACACAATTCGACATGGTTGTTTCTATGGAGGTAATAGAGCACCTTCCATATAACCTGCAGGAACAACTCATCAAAAATGCATACGACTCTCTTAAAACAGGCGGCCATCTCATTCTGACTACGCCGAACAAAACAGCACAACAGGAACATAAGATAAAATTATTTCAGCCAATTGAAGATCATTTAACCGTCCAGGAGATAGAAAAATTAGTCGCAAAATATTTTGTCATTATCAATATCTTTACGGTAATATACCGTTTTAAGTCGAGATTTATTGATATTCTCTGGAAAAGATTATTTTATTTTATAAATATTTATTGGTTTCAAAATTTTATTAAGAAAAAAAATTGCGGTTTGCATACAGTAGTCTTCGCGAAAAAGGCTGAAATATCTTAAGTGCGGATTATACAGTTTTTTGCCTAAACTTTAAACAGAATTAAAACTTCATGAGTGAAGATATCAGGATGAATCATAAGTTCGCTGAAATACTTTTGTGCCCTTCCTGCGGAAAGTCCGGACTTACGAGGCTGCAAAATCAATATATCTGCGATTTATGCAAGGTCAAATATTCCGATTATGAAGGCATTCCTGCCGTTTTAACTGAAGATTTCCGTAAAGATAAATATAATAAAATGATTGTCCTGACAGATAATCGTAAACACTGGAAACGACAGGCTGTCTGGGGGAACCAAATTGACGGTATAATTCCAGATGGGTCAGGATTTTTCCTCGATTTAGCCTGCGGGGGCGGCAGAAAAGACTGGATAGAATCAAAAGGCTATAGTTATATAGGTCTGGATTATTATCTGGATTACGGAACCAATCTTCTGGCAAACAGTATGAATATTCCTTTTAAGGATAATACGATTTCCGTATGTTCTTCTATTTCCGCTATGGAACATTTTCCCGACCCCTGGTCTGCATGCAATGAAATATTCCGTGTAATTAAACCGGGCGGTTTGTATATAGGCTCAGTAGCATTCCTGCAGCCCTTTCATGAACGCTCCTATTATCACATGACACATCTGGGAGTAAAATATATGCTCAAAAAAAGCGGCTTTACAATAGAACAAATAATACCTTTTAAAAAAAACGGGTTCAGTTTTCTCATAGAAAGGCTGTTAATAATAAAACAGCCTGTTTCTTTTTTGGCAGATTTAGTCTTCAATGCCATTATGTTTTTGAGAAAAATTGGAGCCCGGTTTATAAGCAGGTTTTATAGAAAAAATGAAGCCAAGTCTCACAGGATATCACAATTTATAGCTGAAGAGAAAATTCGTTTTACTTCGGGTTTTATCTACATTGCCAGAAAGCCGGAAAAATAAACATCGTTTTAGGATATGTCATTCGTATGGATTTTGAAATTGTATGTTGTGTTGCTTTAGGTGACGCCCAGGTCTATCATCATCTTATGCCGATATCTCTCCATCCTGTGGTGACCAAAATATGGATTATTCGGCACAAAAATGTCCAAACCGGTAACATCCCAAAAGCAGAGCTGCTGAAGGTATCGCGATTCAAACCTTTACGGTTTATTCAGATGTATCGCCTGAGCCGAAAATTAGCCCAAAGAAAAGAAGTTAAAGCATTCGTCTCATTCAATCCCATACCCTACGGCATTATTTCATATTTAGGGGCAAGAAAATTTAATAAGCCGGTTCATTTCGGTTTTATAGGTGCTGACTGGTACAGAATGTCAAAGGCAAAAGGATGGAATTTTTTGCAAAAGATACTTCGCAACGGCTCCTTTTTTACGGCTACCGGCGAAAGTATGAAAAACGAAATGACGGAATACGGCTACGAAAGAGAAAAAATCAGCGTTCTTCCTCACAGTATAGATATAAATAAGTTTAAAGTTTCAGAATTGAAAACAATAAAGTATGACTGTCTCTATGTGGGACAACTGATTCACAGAAAAAGAGTTGACATAATACTTAAAGCTTTTGCCGAAGTTTTGAAGCAGAATCCCGGCAGAAGACTTTGTATCGTGGGAGGCGGACATCTTTCCGGGGAACTGAAATCGCTGACAAAAAAACTAAACATAGAGGGTAATGTCGATTTCGCAGGCCATACAAATGATGTTTCAATGTATTTTTCACAATCAAAAATTTTTGTTATGGCTTCCTATATGGAAGGATTTCCTTTTGCCATGGTTGAAGCTATGTGCAGCGGTTTGGTTCCGGTTACCACACCTGTCGGCACAATAACAGACATTGTAAAACACAACGAAATGGGTTTGATTTATAAGCAAAATGACATTGCCGGATTGGGCAAATGCATCGATAAACTAATCAACGATTCCGCAATTTATACACGAATCCGGAATAACTTGATAATGACCAGGAATAATTTTTCTTACGAATCCGCGCTAACGGTTTGGGACAAATGGTTCCGTCAATTGAACTGATTTGACAAATCTATTTTCTATTATATAAATTTTATTTCACGGGCTTTTGCAAGTCAAAAAGAAGATAATTCGACATGCCTGCTTTCAGGAATCTGCCTCTGCCGTCCATCTCGCCGGAAACGCCGGGGATGTATTCATATTTATAAAGCTGCCCAAGCTGTTTGCTGAGATTGTTAAGGTATGCGTCTGTCTGCGGGTCGCCTAAGGATAACGGCATAAGATAAAACGGATATTTACCGGTCTTGGCAGCTTCAGTAACTTCTTCGAGCCTCGTTGCCTGAATAATTTCACGGTCGAGATACCACGCTATTTCAGGACGATAGAATGCACCTTTCGATTCGTTCTGATTGACAATGAACGGGTCGAAACTGAGCAGATATTTATCAGGCGGTATTCGTGAGTTAAGCATTTGAAACATTTTAATCTTTGCTTCCGGCTGCCACCGAATCGCATAATAATAATTTGTGCCGGCGATACAGTAGCTTGTGCATATACTTAAAATCGCCAGGACTGCGACAAGAGCTATTTTGAAACTAATTTTTTTGAGGTAGTCCCAAACCATACAAATACCCAGCGATGCCGCAATTGCAACACAGGGAGTTAAAGGCACCAGCCATGTCTGGTGCCGCCAAAGGCAGCCGCGAAGAATAAACAATGCAAAAAACGGAACCATAAAGAAAAGCCAGAATTGCGGGAACTGTCTGCTCCTTCTGCCGGTCAGGGGGTCGGGGTCTTTCGAAAAAACAAAGAATTGACCGATTGTTATATAAAGGATCGCGATCATCACAACAGGCAATGTATAATTCGTGAGTGAAAATTCCCATAGTTTGCCAAACCATAAAGACCAGTCGAAGCTCTGCATTTGCTGCATTTCGCCTTTACCAGCACGCCATTTATAAAGCTCAAATATTTTTGAAATATCTCCGCCATATCCTGCCAGCATAATAGAGAAAGTAATAATCATACTAATTGCCGGCGAAAACACCATAATCGCAAGCAGCACAAATGAAGGATATTCTTTTCTTTTAATACATCTGAAAACATAATGCACTCCGATTGCCATGGCATAGAAAAAGCCCACCCAATTAACCTGCAGACATAGAAAGATACCGGCCGCCAGACCGATTTTGTGATACTTCTTTGGCTCGGGCGCATTTGCAAATGCCTTTATAATAACAAGGTAGCAATATATCGCCGAAAAGCCGAATAATGTCGTCCAGCTTCCGGTATAAAAATAACCGGTCAGGGGAAAGACGGCATAAAGAAGACCTGCAAGAAGTGCAGTCACTGGTTCCATAAGTTTCTTCAGCATTAACATAAACAATGCCATCGTTACGATTGACACTGAAATTGCAAGCAGCCGTAATGTAAATTCACTGACGCCGACTATTGAACAGAAAAGCCAGGCAAGCAAAATGCTAAGCTGCGGATGGTCGAGATACTTTTTCGGATTTGCTTTAGGCGGGTCGCCAACTGCCCATGTAGTTAAACCTTTTGTATAAGATAAACCATACTTGATGTGAACCCGTGTGGCCCACGCGCCGGTTGCCTGTGCCCAGCTATGCAACCCGTCTAAAGGCCTGTTAATTTCCCTGCTTTCCAGACATGCCATAAATATAATAATCCCAATCACGCACACCCAGTAATTAACACCGGATATCTGTTCTTTACTTTGAATTTTAGTGGTCATAATTTTGTCCCTATTCTTTATTTGCATAAAAATTCAACCTCAAAATTAACCTTATGGTTTCTGCCGTTGTTTATCGTTATATAACTTTTCAAAAAAATCTATCATCCATCCTGTCAGGTCAACTTTTTGCCCCAGGAATTTATCGCGTTTTAGCCGAACCTGCTCTTTAATCTTATCATTGGCCAGCCAGTTGTCCAGGCACTCGAGAAGTTTGTCAAAATCTTTGGGCAAAAATCCGCAGGTCAGCCCTTTATTCTGCAGGTCTTCGATAACTGAAAGTCTGCCTACAAATGTATTGCATCTTATCGAAGGCGTACCCAGAACCGCGGATTCCCTAATCATCGTCTGGCTGTCCCCGACTACTATTTGCGCAAAAGCCATCACGTCAAAAATTTTATCGACATCGACTTTCAAAAGATAAGGCTCAAATTCCTTTTCCAAAACCTTTTCGGCGCTTATGAAAACTTTGCCGTGTTTTAAAAGTTTATTCACAATCAGATGAGCCTGCTCGGACGACAGCCCTTTTTCGCCGATATCATGATGAGCCGTGAGCGAAACAAGCCGGACAAGAAAATATTTTTCATTCTCACCGACGCCAAGCTCCTTTAAAATATTGCGATTCGGCTGGAACCTGTCAGGATGAAGATACGCCAGTTCGTGCAGGCTTGGATGTTTAATGTGTTTCTTTCCGTAATCATCATTTAAACTCTCAGGAGTCACGATATAGTGCGCAAATGGATAAGCCAGTTTTGTAAAAAGCGGAACCACCTTTGAGTCATCTGCGTTAAATATTATTGATTTCGCCCCGACAAGCCCTGCGGCGTAAGGCGCCACCAAAGATGTGCCGACAATAAAATCCGTCGGTTTTTGCCTGGCGATTTTATACACCGTCCGAAAGGTCCTGATATTTTGTATGCCCGAAGCCAAAAGTCCGGTTTTGCTGCGGGGTATAGCGATGTATTTTAAGCCTGCTTTGTCGAGAAGAGAGGTCAGGCAGTCCTTCTGGCGGGCGACTATATGTACTTCATGACCGGCTTTTTCCAGCTCGATTATTGCATTTTTAAAAAGATGAAAATGCGCAGGATGTCCAAGGTCGAAAATAAATCTCATTTCAAATCCTTGTTGGATTCCATATCGAACCACATCGCGAAAAGCGTAAACTGTATTGCCGTGATAAAGCAGAACATCGCCGCCAGCGCATTTATCGGCGGAATATGTCCATCGGTAAACCATTTATAAAACACCCTGACAAACAGCGCCACCGTCGCAATATCGAATAACAAACCGAAAGCATAAAAGAAAATCAGCGGATGAAAATCTCTGATAATATATTTTTCCTTCATCCTGTATAAAAAGCATTTCAGCAGGAGCCATGAAAGTTTCGGCACGACCGCGTGAATTTTTATTCCGCTGTCTTCGCCGATGTTATAAATCGGTTTTATCGGCACATCGCGAACCTTCATATTGTAAATGTTAAGTTTTACAAGCACATCGTTCGGCATACCATAACGCTTATATATTTTGTCGATGTCTATAAGTTCCAGCGCCTTAAGATTCATCACGGTATAACCGGTCTGTGAATCCGCGATATGCCAGTATCCGCTTGCGATTTTAGTAAATAGCGAAAGAAACGAATTACCAAGATACCTGACTTTGGGAATTATGTTCCATGCGTTTCCGGTAAACAGACGATTGCCTTTGGAATAGTCGATTTCACCGTTCACAACAGGGTCAAGCAGTGCAGGCAAATCCTTAGGATCCATCTGCGCATCGCCGGCCATTACAGCCGTCGCGAATATTTTATTTTCTTTCGCCCACTTATAGCCTGTGGCAATCGCCGCGCCTACTCCCTGATTTTTCTCGTGGACTATAAGGACGATTCTGCCGCCCTGCTTTTCGGCATACTGCCTGACAACCTCGGCGGTTCTGTCGCTGCTCCTGTCGTCCACAATGACAATCTTATCGACAAAATCAGGCATTGTCTCTATTACCCTGCATATAAGCACTTCTTCGTTATACGCGGGCACTACCACACAAACGCTTTTATTCTTATACATATCGTATCCTTTTATAAAGGAGAATCTATCTGCTGAAGAACACCCTGATAATATCGTTATATGTAATCATTATAAACAAGGCGCCTATAAGCGCAAGCCCGATATAAACCAGCCCTTCCTGCACTTTCGAATGTACAGGCGAGCCTTTGATTTTCTCGATTATCAGCAGTACGACAAGTCCGCCGTCCAGTATCGGCAGCGGAAGAAAATTCATCACCGCAAGACAGGCGCTGATAATTCCCATAAAGTGTATATACTGAATATAATCTTTATCGGCTATAATTTTCGAACTTGCCGCAATCATACCCACCGGCCCCATAAGGCTCTTTGGACTTACGTCGCCTATAATCAGGCCTTTGATTGTCATATACGTCTGGGCGATAAACTCAACTGTTTTTCTCGCTCCCATTTTCAGCGCGTCAGCCTTTCCCGCCGCCCTGAAAAGTTTCGTCATCGGCTTAAACGGTATATCGTAAAAAGTTAAGCCCCTGACAGCATATAAGTCGCCTTCGCTCGGCACTGCCAAACGAATATCGCCGTCATTGATTACGCTGCTGTAGTCAACTTTTACGGTTTTGCCCCTGTTCTTTTCGAGTACCGCGACGATATCGAAATAATTATTAACTTTCTCACCGGCGATAGTAACTATTTCCGCACCTCTGGGCAAATTGGTAAACACCGGCGAATTCATATCCGCCGCAGATGCTATGACGGGACTATTCACATCCAGCCCGACGCCAATCCCGATAACAGCTCTGCCCTGCTCGTCTCTGGGCGTTACTTTTGCTTCGACAAGTTCGTTATCCCGCAAAACCACCATACTGAGTTCTTCTCCCAGATTAGCGACCGTCGCCTGCCGCAATTCCTTATAAGTAGGATTGGGAACATCCTCGATCTGTACGATGACATCTCCCTTGTGCAGTATTTCGTTTACGTCTGATTTTTCAATGCTGATAATTTTAAGTCTCGGTATAAGGCCGCAGAACTGGGCCGGAACAAAAGTGCCGTCCTCCTGATATTCCATATAAGCGATATATTCGAGCCTGTCTTTAAATACTACAGGCTCGGTCTGTCCGGGCCTTTGAAATGACAGCGTTACCATCGGCTCGAAAACAGCCTGCATCTTATCGCTGTATTGCCAGAACTTTTCTATCTTTTCGCCGTCGATATCGGCCAGCACATCGCCTTCTTTGAGTCCGGTTTGCTCTAATAAAACTTCCGGGGTTTCAACCTTTGCTATTTCAAGAGAACTTGCCGGCATTATGCCGAATCCTCTGAATCCAAGCCCCGGCATATTTTCCGCTACGATTGAAATATCCTCGATACTGCCGTCCGTCCGTTGTACCTTCAAACTGACAGGCTCGTTTCTTCCTGAAAAAGCCGCGGCGATAGCCATTCCCCTGAAGTCGAGATTTCTTTTTCCATCGACCTCGATTATTTCATCGCCTGCTTTCAGTCCGGCCTTGTCCGCGGGATACCCCGGAATACAATCGCCTACGACCGCGGGCATCATCCTGATACCTACCGTAAAAACAATAACGAAAAGTATTCCCGCCAGTATAACGTTCATCGCTACGCCTGCCGAACCGACAATGATTCTTTTCCATATCGGTTTGTTCAAAAATGAACGCGGGTCGTCGCTTGGCTTGTCGGAGCCGACATCTTCCTGACCGAGAAGTTTTACGAAGCCGCCCACGGGGAAAATCCGCAACTGATATTCTGTCTCGCCGGCCTTGCCGCCGAATGGTACTTTAATACACAACAGTCCCTCTTCGTCAGGGTCGTTTTCTTTCAGCAGGATAGTGGGAAAGATTCTGAATCTAAGATAATTTTCGCATTTCTTAAAACCCACTACAACCGTTCCGAATCCTACCGCGAATGCTTCAACTCTGACATCGGATAATTTGCCCGCGATAAAATGGCCCAGTTCATGAATGAAAATCACCGTGCCAAGCCCGACTAACGACATAATTATACTGCTGCTTTTGCTGAAGTGTCCTGAAATGTAATAAATTGCCAATGCAACTATCACCAAAAGTATCAGGGCGTTTATATAATTTTTCGATTTTAAATTACTTTGTTCAGACATTCTTTAACCTCATTTCTTGCCCAGTTATCCGCTGAAATCAAATCTTCCAGGCTCGCTTCTGTTTTGACTTTATGTTTATCGAGACAATGTTCTATAAGTTCGACTATATTAACAAATTTTATCTTTCCTTCCAGAAATTCTTTGACCGCAGCTTCATTTGCCGCGTTAAATACCGCTGCGGCCGTACCGTTGGTCTTTGCGACCTCGTAACCGATTTTCAGGGCTTTAAAGACTTCCATGTCGGGTTTCTCGAAAGTAAGATTCCCTATCTCTTCCAGCCGCAGATGTTTCGTTATTCCCCTGACCCTGTGCGGAAACGTCAGTGCGTACTGAATCGGCAGGCACATGTCCGGCCCAGACATCTGCGCTATTACAGAACCGTCGACGAATTCAACCATCGAATGAACTATCGATTCCGGATGGACAAGCACTTCGATTTTTTCTACCGGCACATCGAACAGCCATTTCGCTTCGATTATCTCAAGAGCCTTGTTCATCATTGTGGCCGAGTCTATTGTTATTTTTTTGCCCATATTCCACGTCGGATGAGCAAGTGCCTGTTCGATTGTCGCGTTTTGAATCTGTTCTTTCGTTGCGCCTCTGAACGGCCCCCCGCTTGCCGTCAGGATTATCCTGTTAACCTCGCTGGAGTTTCCAGCCTGTAATGCCTGGAAGACCGCCGAGTGTTCACTGTCAACGGGTAATATTTTAGCGTTATTCTGTTTGGCGACCTTTGTCAAAAGCGCTCCGGCTATAACAAGCGGCTCTTTATTGGCGATGGCAAGAGTCTTGCCCGCTTTTGCAGCCGCTAAAATAGCCTCAAGTCCCGCCGCTCCGACAACCGCAGCTATTACGACATCGACATTTTCATTTGAAGCCGCGATTGAAAGACCGCTGTTGCCGGAATGTATTTCTGTGCCGTGTAGGGTGGGCTTTAGCCCACGCGGTTCATCCAGTAGTTTTTTGAAATTATCTACTTTCTCCGGATTGGTAACAACTGCGATTGAAGGCCTGAATTTTTTAACCTGCTCGGCCAGCAGTTCGACATTATTGTGAGCCGTAAGAGCGACGACCTTATAATCGGCGCCGAGAGCTTCTATAACGCGCAAGGCGTTTCTGCCTATCGAACCTGTCGAACCGAGTATCGCTATTTTCTTTATCATTTATTTTCTTCTGTTCATATCCCTGAACAGTCTGGGAGTAACGCCGACGATTTCCTTGAATGTCCGCGTAAAATAACTCTGGTTGTTATAGCCGGCATCGAAGCATATTTCGGTACAGTTCTTATTAGTGGAAATTAAAAGTTCTTTCGCGTGTTCAATGCGAACGTTTGTCAGATAATCTATTACTGTCATACCGGTTTGTTCCTTGAAGATATGACTCAGACGCGAAACGCTCAAATGGGCGCTGTGTGCAATCTCATCGAGAGAGAGCGGCTCAACATAATGCTGCTGAATATAATCTATCGACGGTTTTATCTGCGAAACTCTTTTCTTGTCCTGTATGGAATAAACAAGTTCGATAAAATCGTTCAAAGCGTTGGTTATCCAGACGCACAAGTCCTGCTGATTATCTATCTGCAGAACCTTATTCATATAATCGAGGTTCTTTTCCAGCAGAAAGTTTATATCGACTCCGCCTTCCACCGCGCTTCTGCTCAGGACGCTCAGCAGTTCGAGCATTCTCGCCTTGAGAACCGAAAGGTCTCCCGGGTCCTTGAGCATAATCTTTGCCAGTATCATATTAAGGACTTCTCTTGCGCCCATCCGGTCGCCGATTTTGACCTTATCCATAAGCTGCTTTTCAGAATCGAGCGGATATTGACCCGCCCCTGTTATTTCCTTATGCTCGCGTATCAGTTCGCCTATTTCCGACTGCTGCTGACTTCTCTGTCTTCGCCATTGCATAACATACGGGTCAAGGTTGGTAACTTCATAAAAAAGAACGAACAAAAATTCCGCCGCTTCATGAATTTTCCTGCCCGCCAAAACAGGCAGCTTCATTACCGACTGTTTCAGTTTTGTCCTGTTAATGCGTATGCCTTTGAGGCGTTTGTCGATATCTTCAATTACTGTCTCATCAGGCTTATCCCAGAGACATTTGCCGAAGAATATTCCGCCCAAAGGTTTCTCCCTGTCCATAGCGGGCACACAGGCAAGAACAATCCCGGCATGGCAGATGCTTATATATGGCTGGCCGGTCTCGAATGCCATCTTCATACTCCTGAGTCTGTCCTGCAGGCAGCGTTTCAAACCGGCCGGGCTGTTGCGGACTATTTTGCAGAATTCAGGATGACAATCTTTGCTGCATACATCGGACAGATTTCTGCCCTGCAAATCGGTCGTTTCGATAGACAATCCGAAATTGCCGCGAAAGGCAGTTTCTATCCGTGTAAAATCCTTTTTTGTAAGTAATGAATTTTCCATCTATTCACTAATAGGTATTTTCGGCTAATTATACCCTATGAAATGAATTTTAGCACTATTTTGCTAAAATTATTGTAATTTCTTTAAACATAAAGAGTTATATATCATTAAACTTTATTTGCCGAACCTTAGCTTATACTTGTTAAATTTACATTTGTTCGCTATAAATACCTGTATGAAACCCCTTTATATTAGCGCGACTGGACAGGACAGCGGCAAGACCGCCGTAATTTGCGGCCTGATTCAGTATCTGCGAAGCCACGGCCACAATCCCGGCTACTGCAAACCTGTCGGCCAGCGATATGTTATGTATAACAACCACAGCATTGACGAAGACGCCGTACTTGCCCACAAGGTTTTCGACTTCAAGGACCGTCCCGAGGATATGAGTCCCATCGCCGTCGCGGAAGGTTTCACAGCCAAATTCATCGCAAACCCGGATGTTTCACCGCTCGAAAAGCAGATACGAGACAGTTTCGCCAGGCTTCAGGAAAAGCATCAAATGGTAATTATTGAAGGTACCGGCCATGCCGGCGTTGGAAGCTGTTTCGGCCTGTCGAACGCCCGCGTCGCGCAAATGCTCGATGCGAACGTGGTAATAGTCGCCTCCGGCGGTATCGGCAGACCCATTGACGAAATTTCGTTATCTCTTGCCCTTTTCAAACAATATAACGTCAACGTAACAGGTGTGATTCTGAATAAGATTTACCCGCAGAAATACGAGAAGATTAAATCCATCGCCCCGAAGGGACTGGAGCTTATCGGCACAAAACTCGTGGGAAATATTCCTTACGATTCCAATCTTTCATTTTTCTCCGTCGGCCAGATAGCCGAGGAATTCGGCTATAAGGTTGTCTGCGGCAACGAATCTCTTTCGAATAAAATCGAGCATACCGTTGTCGCCGCGATGGAGCCGCAGAACGTGCTCAAGTATATCGAAAGAAACACGCTGATAATTACGCCCGGCGACCGCATCGATAATATTCTGCTTACCCTTGCCCTGTCTCAATCGAAAGACTATCACGATAAATTATGCAGCGGCGGACTGATTCTCACCGGCGGACTCAAGCCCGATTCGACTATATTGGCCCTTCTTTTGAAAGGTACGATTCCCGTACTTCTTACGGATGAGGATACTTTTACTGTCACGGCAAAAATGAAGGATTTGCACTTTAAAATCCGTGCTGACGACCATGACAAAATCGCCAGAACTTATGAATTGCTCAAGGACAACGTCGATATCGACGCCATTTTAAAGAATTTATCCGCCTAAGGCAGTATTACTGCCCTTCAAGCCAGTGGTCTGCCAAAACCGACAAGTCCTTTATATCAACTATATTATCACCACTAACTAACGGGGCAATATCTACTGATGGTTCATTTTGCAGCCAGTAGAAAGCAAGTTTTGCAAAATCTTTAAAATCTACTTTCTTGTCCCATGTAATATCACCTGCAGCGCTGCACGATGCCTCTGACGTATTTCCATAAGCCCCTATATTGATTCGACCGCCATTAGGCCGAGGTTCGTTGCTCCAATCTGAATTCGGGTCGCCTGCATCGATTAACAGAGACTCTGGAAGCAAATGATAATCATTAGCGTCCGTATCAGCAAAAAGCGGATCCTCGGATATATTACCATTGACGCCGGTCTGGTTTGGCGTCAGTAAATACAGGCTAACGTAGTCACCGTTTGGATGACCATTAACATCATTATAGCTAAAATAATTCGGGTCAAAGCCGCCAAAATCGGCTACTCCGGGTGCTCCATAATTAAACGCTATTATGTTATTGCTGATTATCGGTGACAGTGAACTTGATGCTATAACCAAACCCGATGAATCATCAACATATACCGCTGCGTTACCTGATATCGTGTTGTTAATTATTTTGGGCTGACCCTCAACACAAGCTATACCGGAATCATAATCCGCACTATTGCCGACTATCAGATTGTTCTGCAAAACAGCAAAGCTGCTCTCGAAACTAACCCCGCCTATAAAAACAGAGTAATTATCACTGATTTTATTATATCTTATTGTTGCGGAGCCTCCCTGGCAGTATATTCCACCGCCTTCGGTGTTCGAACTGTTGCCTGTAATTATATTTTTCTCAATAATCGGCGATGCTCCATCGATATATATTCCGCCTCCTAATTCTGTGTTGCCGCCAGTTATTGTAAAACCGGCAAGAATACTATTTGAATCCTCACCTGAATCAAATGTAACTGCGGAACCTGAATTATTTGCATCTATTATCGTTGTTTCTACAACATTCATATCGTCTGGATTTACACTGCTGAGGATTGCACTTTTGCCGTCAAAGTTTACATTCTCATAATAAGTCCCCGGCAAAACGATTACTCTTCCGTCGTCCTGGACAATATCCATACCTTTGGTTATTGACGCAAAAGGATTGTTGATGGTACCTGAGCCGGTAATATCGTTTCCGGACTTTGAAACATATACAATATCTAAAACCACACTAACATTTACAGATTGTGTATCCTGCAACTGGCCGTCGGAAATAGTTAAACTGAATTCGAATGAACCGCAACCCGAAAAAACAACAACAGTATTTACATCATTTGGATTTTTAATCAGGCAGGTATTCGGCCCTGAAACTTTCTGCCAATGATAGGTTAAAGTTCCGGGAGGATTTGGCAGCCCATCATCAGTTGACGAGTTTGCATCAAGCGTTATCGAATTAGATTCATTCAGAATTACTATATTTGATGTTGCGTTTATATCGGCCAGGGGCTGCGCATTGAAATTAGCTGTTATTGCGGCATTATCTGAAAGGATAACTGTTGTCGATGCGATATTGGGATTACCGAAAACAGCGCTCTCCTGAGGAATAGCCGTCCACGACAGGAAACCATAACCTGCATTTGCATGGGCTTCAATCGGTATCGTCGAACCATTTTCGAAAGATGATGTTCCTATAGGAGGTGTTGTTGTTCCTCCTTCAGACGGCGATACTGCCATTGTTAATTCCACAGGCGGTAAAAAATTCGCTATAACCGTTTTGTCTCCATTTATCAGGAAGAAAATAGTCTGATTGCTGCTCGTTACATCGCCCGTCCACCCGGCAAATATTTTTCCGCCCGCCGTCGAAGGCGCCGTCAGCAGTATAGTCGTCCCGCTTGTTACGGTGTAAGTATAATTTGTTGTTCCCTCATGTCCGGTGAAGCTGCTAATGCCAACCGACTCTGTCCCGGATGAGTTCACAGTTAGAGCATACTGACACCCTTTCAGGCCAAGCGAGTGATTCCCGCCGGCCGAGATGGCCGTAAAAGCAGTATTAGGCAGTGGAACTGTGCATTGACCGTACCAGTCGTCTCCCCATGCTGCAATTGAGCCATCTTGTTTCAGGCCAAGAGAGTGAGTATGGCCGGCCGCAATAGCTACAAAACCAGTATTGGGCGACGGCAAAATGCATTGACCGTAGTTCGGATAGTCCGACTGTCCCGGTTGTCCAGCTCCCCAGGCCACAATCGAGCCATCGGCCTTCAGGCCAAGAGAGTGATACATGCCCGCCGCAATGGCGACAAAATCCGTATTGGGAGACGGCAAAGTACATTGACCGTACCCGTTATCTCCCCAGGCCAAAATCGAGCCATCCTGTTTCAGACCAAGCGAATGCCACGCGCCAGCCGCAATAGCCTTAAAGCCTGTATTGGGCAAAGGCACAGTGCGTTGACCGTAATAGTTGCTTCCCCATGCCACAATTGAGCCGTTGGTCTTCAGGCCAAGCGAGTGATCCCCGCCGTCCGCGATGGCGACAAAACCTGTATTAGGCAGCGGAATAGTACATTGACCGGAATTATTGTTTCCCCATGCCACAAGTGAGCTATTTTGTTTCAGGCCAAGAGAGTCCTCCCAGTTGGACGCAATAGCAACAAAATCTGTATTGGGCGACGGCACAGTGCATTGACCATTTGCGTTGTTCCCCCAGGCCGCAATCGAGCCATCTTGTTTCAGGCCAAGCGATTGGTTCCAGCCGGCCGCAATAGCGACAAAACCTGTATTAGGCAGCGGCACAGTGCTTTCACCGTTATCGTTGCTTCCCCAGGCCACAATTTCTCCGGCGGCATATAAATTCAGAGTAATATTACCTGTAGCCCCGTCGTGCCCATCTACTGCAATTCGATATGTAGTGCCCGAAATTGCTGTAAACGTAACCTGGCTTTGCGGACTGCCTGAATCATCATTGGATGCTATTTCTGTCAAGGGGAAAGAAGTTCCTGTATAGACTGCCAGCAGTGTATCAAAACTGCTGCCAAACGTGTCTATAGTCATTTGGCCGTTAAACGGTGCCGTCCAGTACCACCATACAGATGCTCCGCCTGCATTGCCTGCATGACTCGGCTCTCCGGATTCTTTTGTCGCGCAAATATTCCTGCCCGTAGCCTGCCAACTGGTACCAGACATCGTAATTGCATTTGCAAACATGTCATTATAAGGGGGCGCCGTCGGTCTGTAGGCAGCAATAATATTCTTTGTTTCACGAATAGTACGGGCATTATCACCATCGGCAGCATTACCGGTAGCAACTCCCTGGTTGTAAACATCCGGGTTGGAGAAGTATCCTAATCGAGTGCCGCTATAACTTCCATCTTGCCCGTAGGACATCACCGAGCAGTAATTGACAGAGTTCGCCACCCATCGCCAACCAGCAGAATAACTGAACAATCCGGGGCCGGGCTGGGTAGTCTGCCACTTGTAGTGATGGCAGCCCATATTATGACCCATTTCGTGAATAGTTACAAAATCATCTATAGCCCAGGTTCCCCACCGCACACTTGTAAGCGAAAAACCATATTCCGGCAAACCCGACGTTGTGTTAAGAAGCCAGCCTAACCCGCCGACGTCTTCAACATCGGCAAACAACACCACCAGGTCCGCTCCATATTGATTACGCCAGGTATGAACTTCGTCCATGGACGAGTATCCGCCGCCGGTGTAAGTCAACTGGTCAAGGTCGGTATAGGAACTGCCGCTCTCTGTGTAGCTGACCTCGGCGGAGTAAACGAGATCCACAGTTAGAGTGGTATTGCTGTTATTGAGGACAAGATTCGCGTTTGCAATGGTATTCCCGATGAAACTGTTGATATTGTTGAGACCGCCGATCCGATTAAGAGCTGCCGGGGTGTAAACAATCATCACATCAATGGTGGCAGGGTCCAGCGGCCCACCTTGGACTGTGGCTGTGGGCATCTCCTTCTCGGCGGATTCCTGGTGGGGCATAATAAGCGGCGGAATCGGCGTCGGCCCGTCATTCAATTTTTTGAGTTGGGTGACGTCCACTTCTAACAGATAATGTTGCTGGACGTCGGGTTGACTCTGAATGACGTAGTATTCGTCTTTCTCGGGAATACGGACAGAGCCGAGACTACTATCTCCGGTAGTGGATATGAGCACATAGCCGAGGGGATAACCCTCTATTCGGCCCCGTACAGTAACCGTACCGTTGATGTTCACGGAAACCTTGTCAATATGAGCGGTATAGACCTTGTCATTAAAAAGGTTGAGGGTAAGCGTGTCACCATGGGACAGGCCCTTCTCAGCAGCGATGAAAGGGGTAAGCGTTACAGGGCGAGACCGCCGCGATGGCGGAAAGTTGTTCGGAAGCGAAAGCTCCGCAGCACGGACAATAGCATCCGCGCGAAAGTCATTTGTGATTAGTGAATATTCCGCTCCGTGTGCCGGCGACGCCAGCGAAAGAACTGCCAGGATGGCGGCACATCCGGCAAAAACACGCCTTACTTGTTTACCAAATATGTTTTTGCCTATAGAAACATCTCTTGTTTCCCGTTCCATTTTCCACTCCTCCAAAAATTACCGGGATTGCCCTTATCAAACGATTGATCACATAACCGAGCTTTCCATTTCCACAATTATACCAAAATATTCCTTAAATTAATAATCTGAAAAGGGTACTCGTAATCCTCAAAAACAATTGCATTTTCTTCCTTCTTATCTAAAAGTAATCTATTATTATAGACGTTTTCTGCTGAAAATCAAGAAAATATGGAGCCAATTATGGGACGTTTGGGTGCTGCAAGGAATCACCATAGCCGGATTCTTTTGATTTCAGTGAAATCCTTGGCCAACCTCCCATTTTCCCCCATCAAATAGCACGATAGTTCAAAAAAAACACTCTCTGTTTATATCTAATTTCACGTTTTTACGCGAAAATTGCCGTTATAGTAATAATATCTCTGTGAACTCTGTGCCCTCTGTGGCTAAAGGACTTACAAATGCTTGACCCGACAAAACTCAAAGACTGGCAGGTTGCCGAAGAAGCCGAAAAGGATGCAAGACCAATCGTAGAGCTCGCCGCCGAACTCGGCCTTAAAGACGATGAAATCATTCCTATGGGCAGACTCCTCGCCAAAATCGACTACAAAAAAGTTCTCAATCGGCTCGGCTCGGTGCAAAGAGCAAAATATATCGACGTTACCGCGATAACGCCTACTCCTCTTGGCGAAGGCAAAACGACCACTACAATCGGTCTTGTCCAGGGTCTTGGCAAACTCGGAAAAAAAGTTTGCGGCGCCATACGTCAGCCCAGCGGCGGCCCGACATTTAACGTCAAAGGTTCCGCTGCAGGAGGCGGCCTGGCTCAATGTATTCCCCTTGCTCCGCTTTCTCTCGGCCTTACAGGCGACATCGATTGCATCACAAACGCAAACAATCTCGCTATGGTCGCGCTGACCAGCAGGCTTCAGCACGAGAATAATTACGACGACGCAAGACTTGCAAAAAGCAAATTGAAACGTCTCGACATCGACCCCGATACGGTACAGATGAAATGGGTCATGGATTTTTGTGCCCAGTCTCTTCGTGATATCGTCATCGGCAGAGGCGGAAAAATGGACGGCTTTGAAATGAAGTCAGGCTTCGCCATTTCAGTATCCAGCGAAGTCATGGCTATTCTCGCTGTTTCGAAGGACCTTGCCGATATGCGTAAACGAATGTCGAAAATCGTCGTCGCCTACAGCAAATCCGGCCGCGAAGTTACCACTGCCGACCTCGAAGTTGATGGCGCGATGACCGCATTAATGGCAAAAACGATAAATCCGAATCTGCTTCAGACAATCGAAGGCCAGCCCGTTTTCGTACACGCAGGGCCATTCGCAAATATCGCTATCGGCCAAAGCTCGATTATCGCCGATATGCTCGGAACGAAACTTGCCGATTACCATATAACCGAAAGCGGGTTCGCCGCCGATATCGGCTTCGAGAAATTCTGGAACTTAAAATGCAGAATGTCCGGCCTTAAGCCAAACGCGGTCGTGATTGTCGCGACAATAAGGGCATTAAAAATGCACGGCGGAGGCCCAGCCGTCAAGCCCGGCGCACCACTGAGCGAAGAATACACCAGCGAAAATCTCCCGCTCGTCGAAAAAGGCTGCGAAAACCTTCTGGCACACATCGAAATCGTCAAAAAAAGCGGCGTTAAACCCATCGTCTGCATCAACAGCTTCTATACCGATACAAAAGCAGAAACCCAGCTCGTTAAAAAGATAGCCGAGCAAAACGGAGCCCTCTGCGCTGTCTCGGAGCATTGGCTCAAAGGCGGCGAAGGCGCAAAAGAACTGGCCGAGGCAGTCATATCAGTATGCGAAGAAAAAAATAACTTCAAATTCCTCTACGAACTGACGACCCCGCTTCGCAAACGAATCGAACTTATCGCAAAAGAAGTTTACGGCGCCGATGGAGTCGAATACACGCCCATCGCGATGGAAAAAGCAAAGGCGATTGAAAATGACCCCCAGGCACAGAAACTCGGAACCTGTATGGTCAAGACGCATCTTTCACTTTCGCACGACCCGACCATAAAAGGCAGACCAAAAGGCTGGACACTTCCGGTCAGAGATATTATGATTTACAAAGGCGCAGGCTTTATCGTACCTGTCGCAGGCGATATTAAACTTATGCCCGGTACAGCCTCGAATCCGGCGTTCAGAAATATCGACGTCGATACCGAAACAGGAAAAGTTAAAGGACTATTTTAAGAAATTCTAAATTCTAATATCGAAATCCGAAACAATATCGAATTACCAAACTTGAAATGCTCAAAACTGTTTGAAACATTTTAATTTTGAATTTGTTTCGTATTTCGGGTTTCGTATTTCGTATTTTTGGAGAAATTATGGCAGCAAAGATTATTGACGGTAAACAGGTCGCTGCGGATATCCGCGCAGAACTTAAAACAGAAGTTGAAAAACTCAAGGCCAAAGGCATAACGCCAGGTATGGGCGTAATCCTCGTCGGAGCAGACCCCGCCTCTATCTCCTATGTTACCGCAAAAGAAAAAGCCTGCGCAGAAATCGGAATCTATTCCGATGATAACCGCCTGCCCGCAGATACGAGCGAAAAGGATTTGCTCGCAC
Organism: Phycisphaerae bacterium; assembly: GCA_041652575.1. Classification (NCBI taxonomy): domain Bacteria; kingdom Pseudomonadati; phylum Planctomycetota; class Phycisphaerae; species Phycisphaerae bacterium. The sequence goes on from JBAZHC010000011.1 coordinate 71,502, forward strand.
TCGTCAATAAAATGAATAAAGACCCTAAAATCAACGGCATTCTCGTACAATTGCCATTGCCGAAACATATCGACGAACAAAAAGTTTTATTGGCAATCGACCCCGACAAAGACGTTGACGGCTTTCATCCGGTAAGTGTCGGCAAAATGTGCGTCGGTCAAAAAGCGTTCCTGCCCTGCACGCCTCACGGCGTTATTCAACTGCTGATTCGCAGCGGCGTCAAACTCGACGGCGCCGAGGTCGTTATTGTCGGCAGGAGCAATATCGTCGGTAAGCCGCTCGCCAATATGCTGATTCAAAAGTCACCTACCGGCAACGCTACCGTTACCGTCTGCCATACGAGAACAAAGGATACAGCCGCCCATACGAGACGTGCTGATATAGTTATCGCCGCGGCAGGAAGGCCGAATACGATTACAGCGGATATGGTAAAAGACGGCGTTGTCGTTATCGATGTCGGCGTGAATCGCATTGCAGATGCGACGAAGAAAAACGGGTTCAGACTTGTTGGCGATGTGGATTTCGAGGGATTGAAAGAAAAGGCAAGTTTGATTACTCCCGTCCCCGGCGGCGTAGGACCTATGACAATTACTATGCTTCTTTTCAATACGGTAGAAAGCGCGAAAATGACTACAGAGCCGCGACAGTAATGGAGCGGTCATTCTTTTTATGTCCCGCGACAGTAATGGAGCGGTATTTCTTTTTACGTCCCGCGACAGTAATAGAGCGGTCATTCTTTTTATGTCCCGCGACAGTAATGGAGCGGTATTTCTTTTTACGTCCCGCGACAGTAATGGAGCGGTCATTCTTTTTACGTCCCGCGACAGTAATAGAGCGATCTTTCTTTTTATGTCTCGCGACAGTAATAGAGCGGTCATTCTTTTTATGTCCCGCGACAGTAATGGAGCGGTCATTCTTTTTATGTCCCGCGACAGTAATGGAGCAGTCTTTCTTTTTACGTCCCGCGACAGTAATGGAGCGGTCATTCTTTTTATGTCCCGCGACAGTAATGGAGCGGTATTTCTTTTCGTTACCTTATCCAGCTTTGTTGGTTTTGTAAATATTGCCCCATATTTTACGCTCTATTTCCTCATATTATACAGCTTCGAAAGAATACAGACTTATTCTATCTTTTATAATTTTTGATGTCAATGAAAAGATTTTGACCGCTCCATTACTGTCGCGGCTCTGTTTAACCAAAATTTAAATGCGCGTATTCTCTATACAGTTCTCTTGCCGCCTCATCGTATGCCTTTGCGGCGTCGATTTCATTATCGAAATGACCATAATCTAAAATCCCCAACGTAAAACCCTCCGTTAACAAAAATTTTAAGTATCTATGCTCGTATGAAGTATACTGCATACGAGCATAGTGAATAAATGCTAAAAAATCTGCGTAATCTGCGATATCAGTGATTTCGTTTTACCCAAAATTCAGTTTCGCGTATTCCCTATACAGTTCTTTAGCCGCGTCATCGTATGCCTTTGCCGCCTCTATCTCACTGTCGAAAAACCCGAGCCGTATTGGAATACCTTTATAATTGATAATTGCCCGCCATTTTTTACTGTCTTTCTCGCGGGACACTCCCTTATATTTAGAACTGCATTTATTTTTATGTTTCTTTCTGTTATAGGCATTTTCAGCCGCCGTAACTATTCGCAGATTTTCTCTCGTATTATTTAGTCCGTCTCCGTCTTTATGGTCAACGACAAAACCGGCCTTCGGCTTCATAATCTCCCGGTGCATTATTATCCGTTTTTTTCTCCTGTTAATATATATCCCGCGGATTGCGTAATAAGTTTCATTATGGTTATTTACTGCCGACCATTTATGTTTGTTTATTTCCTCGAAATCCTCCTGACTGACCATCGCGTATTTTTCCTGCGTCAGTTTGATTTTGCGGAATGCAAGGCCGTATTTGATTTTGCGATAACAAAGCAGAATCGCAACGCCGATGTGCGCGATAAAATCGGGATAATATAATGGCATATAAGTTTTTTGCATAATTTTAGCCACTAAGTCACCAGGACACTAAATTTTAAAATATATATATTTTTTCTTTGTGACTTCGTGTCTTGGTGGCCATATAAGTGCCTCCACCCTTACTGAAAACTTGCGCGCTTTTGACGAGTTTTTCGCAAAAATTTTTTGGCCTGAATTTATAACTGCTTGTATGGTTTGGAGTTAAAAATTTTCAAAAAATCTTATTTTTCACATTTGCGCAATTTTTTTATTGCGCGCTTTTGATTATGTGGACTTTTTAAGTCCATATAATCAACTCCCGAGTTATTTAGAAAGTTTTTAACCTTGAATAAAAACTTTGGAGGGGGTGGCGCCCATTGTTTGCCGGGGTTCGTTAATCAAATCCAATCTTCGTGTTTTTGCGGTTGCTTCCCTACGGCCATAGTTTCCAGGCAACAATAAACGCCCCGATTGCAACGCACAGGAGCAGGATACCCAGAACTAACTTTCCCCAGTCCATTTTCCCATCCAGAGTGCGAACGCTTGCCTGCCTGCCAATGAACAAATATCCGCCCGGAGGGATGTAGCTGAACACACATTGCATAAATCCGAACCAGCCGGCAGCAAGTCCGGCAATAACACAGGCGATTGAACTAATCATTCTGAGAAAACCCATTTTGTTTATCTCCTGCTAACAATAATTAAATTGATAAAGTTTCGTGTCGGAGCCTGTCCGCCATAGCTCGCAGCGACGGCGGATGCCTTGGTGGCTATCTAAAGTTCAGCTTTGCGTCTTTTACGAAAGGGATTTAACTTTATCCGTCCATTCCTGGGTGGTTTTTGTTATAACTTCCTGCTGTCCTTTAAGCTGTTTTACAAGGCTATTACCTTCGTAAGTACCTCTTACCGCATCGAAGTCGGCATCTCTTGTTTCTTCATCGCCATCGACGCCGAACCCGATTCGCGGCACCTCTCCGAATTCCTTTTCAGCGTCGGACAGAATGAGTGCGTTTAATTTTTTGCACGCCGCGGACCAGTCGCCGATTAGTTTAAGCACTTTTTCGGTTATAGACTGCTGCGGCTGTTTCTGCATTATATTTTGGATTTTTTCACAGGCCCATGACCATTTATATTCGGAATAGCCGGAATGATATTTTTTCAGTCTTTTGATGATTTCCTCGATGGTCGCCAGTTTGCCAGATTCGATATCGTCCAGCAGAGTATTTACGCATTTTTCAGGTACGAGCAGGCCGGCGATATCGAGCCATTTGCCCAGGCCGTCGGGGTTTGTCGATTGAAAGATTTTCTGGAGTTCGGCGGAGGTATTGGGCTTTGAATTTTTAAGTTTGTCGATGAGGCAATCGCCGAGGAATTTATTTATGGCGATAGTGTAATATTCTATGCCTTTGTTCAGGGCGCCTGCGTTGAAGTGCAGGTTATTGCATACCACTTCCTTGGAGGTATGGGTATTAGCTGGCTGAAGGTTGAGCAGCATATCGAGTCCTTTGATAATTTTCTGTACGGTATAGGGACTTAGTACATCAAAAATAATCAAATCTGATTTTTCCGGTGCTTTTCTTTCGTCGCGTTTGGGCCATTTTTCGCCGTCGCGGACGGTTCCTACGGTTCGCAGGTTTACGCCGGGCACGACGTAGCTTTTATCTTCTTCTTCGAACAGGTATGAGAATGGCAGATCGCCGGTATCCGGATGGGCGTAATGTCTGCCCATCACAACGCAAAACGCACCAATCCTCGCGGGATACATAACGTAGCCGTCGCTGGTCATTTTCGCGCCGCGCTCGAAAATGCCCTGATGAACGGAGCCGACTTTGTACATGTGATTGCTCTGATTCGTTCCACTTCCGGCGTTAAAGAAACTAAATAAGCCGGCGATGAGCAATGTGGATTTGTGATGGCTGACAGTATAAGGGCCGGCGAAAATGGAACATATTTCGCCGTGATGGAAACCGCAATTTGCGAAACAAACCGAATTCTCCGCAGAAAACTGCTTGGTCATCTTCGTCGCCTGGCCGATAAAACAATCGGAAATAATCGAGCCTTCACTGATTTTAACGCCCTCGGCAATGATAAAATCCTTCGCAACAACGCTGGCGCCAACCTCAGTCCGGTCCTCGGAACAGCTTTTAACGGTGCCATTCTCAAGACGCTTTACATTGCCGATAATGGCGGCAGTACCGATTTTGACGTTTTTAATCGTTCCGCAATTCGATAAATGCGAGCCTTTGCCAACGATGCCTATGTCGGTCTTAACGCTGTCGGTATATTGAGCTATAAGCTTTTCAATTTTTTCGCGAACCTTCGTTCGATGTCTGTGCAGGGCAAGGACATACGCAATCTGGGCAGTGAGCTTGTCAAATATTATAACTTCCCTGCCGCCGCCTTCGTTAATAACCACGGCCTTGATGCCATTGCCAAATGTCGTCCGGCCCTCAACGGCAAGCAGGTCTATGTGGTCGATTACGCAATCGTCCTCGATGACGTAGTTGGCGATGTGGTTGTTTACATTGGAAATATAAACATTATCGCCTACCGTGCAGTTGTGAAGATACGCGTTGTAAATGCCGGCGGGCTTGGTTACGTCGCCGTAAAAACTTATCATTTTGTCGAATTTGCCGAGCCTAATTTTACCTGAAAAGGTCGTGTTTTTAATGTTGCCGGGCTTAAAGTCAGAACTGACAAGAACTTGCTGCCAGTCGCCGCAAATACAATTCTGGTTTTCAAGCTGCTCGATTTGCTTTTTGGTAAGTAAGACGTACTTATCGCTCATTTTTATCTCCCTGCCTGTATAGTTTTATTCGAAAACAAAAACAGTCATATTATTATACAGATTTGAGCCAATAATGCCATAGTAAGTTTGAGGGCTTAATTTTGGATAAAATAGCCACGAAGGCACAAAGACACTAAGAAAAAAAATATATACTAAAAACTTAATAAAATAGCCACGAAGGCATCCGCCGTCGTCCCTAAGGGACTATGGCGGACAAGCTCCGACACAAAACTTTTTTTATCACTGATTACGCAGATTTCACGGATTTTTTAGTATTTATTCACTATGCTTGTATGCAGTGGCGTAAGCCATCTCCCGACGATATACTGTATACGAGTATAGATACTTAAAGTTTTTGTTAGCGGGGGTTTTAAAGAGTTAAGAATGAAGAATGAAGATTTAAATTCTAACTTCCAACATTGAACACTGAACGTCGAACTCTGAATGTGGAACCGCCAGAGACGGATGAATTTTTTCGTTGACCCGCCTGCCCTCCATAGGCGGGTAAAGTTTGAAAAGAAAAAGAGAATTTTTTAATCGCAGATAGCTATGCCACAAGTAACCGCAGATTATATGGATTTATTTAAACAAATAAAATTGGTTGAGTTCGGAAAGAAAAACATCTGATCCATTTAATTTACCCCTTAAAATGTGCAATTGACGAACGTCAATCAACCTCTTGGGAGAATGCAGGAATTTTATTTTGTGAGGTTTTAATTTAAGTCCGCCGGAGGCGGATCCCGATGAGATAAGTCTCATAGGAAAACACCTCAGTTAGACAGCTAAAGTATCTTCAAGAAGCTAATTTACGCATCTAACGGGGTAAGCGAACCCTGCCAAGGTGTTGGCAGGGCTAACCAAAAAGAAAAACCTGCCGTGAATCCTTCAACTGTGTTCAGGACAGGCCGGCAGGCTAAATACAATGGATTCCCGCCTGCGTCTGCGCTGGGGTGACATTCTTTCGCGGGAATGACAAGGCTAAACGAACCCGCCGTGAAACGGCGGGCTAAATAAATTCTCCCTGCGCTATCGCTTGGGCTCTGTTGCGTTGTGAATGATATGGGCGACAATCAGGGATGACGAACCCCCAACATAAAGTTGGGGGCTTTAGGATGATTAAAACTGAATATCGTATTCTTTAATTTTACGATAAAGGGTTCGTTCGCCAATGCCAAGCAGTTTGGCGGCCTTTTCACGATTATTATCCACCTTCGTAAGCGTATCAATAATGGCCTGCCGCTCAAGGTCGTTGAGCGAAACGCCAGCGGTTACCTGTCCGGATAACTGTCTTACCTGATGAATCTCGGCGGGGATATCCTTCATATCGAGAGTTTCCGAATCGGTCATAACGGCCATCGTCCTGATGCAGTTTTTCAACTGGCGGATATTGCCGGGCCAACTGTAAGATTTTAGAATTTTCAATACGCTGTCGGAAACATCTTTTTTCGGCGTTCCCAATTCGTCGGCGGCCTGAGTTAAAAAATAATCGACAAGCCGGGGAATATCTTCGGGTCTGTCCTTAAGGGCCGGAACGGTTACGCTGACGCCCTTGATTCTGAAATAAAGGTCCTGTCTGAATTTATCCTGTTCGACAAGTTTGGCAAGGTCGTGATTGGTAGCGCTGATAACACGGACGTTAACGACGGTGGATTTGTTCGAGCCTACGGGTACTACGACGCCGTCTTCGAGAACCCTTAAGAGTTTGGCCTGCATCGTAAGCGGCATATCGCCGATTTCATCGAGGAAGAGCGTGCCTTTGTCTGCGATTTCAAAAAGTCCCTTTCGTGCCTCTGTAGCTCCTGTAAAAGAGCCTTTGGAATGACCGAAAAGTTCGCTTTCGAGCAGCGATTCTGTAAGGCCTGCGCAGTTCAGCGGCTTAAATGCATTATTTCTGCGCAGAGAATTTTCGTGAATGGCCTGGGCGAGCAGTTCCTTGCCTGTACCGGACTGGCCCTCTATCAGAACGGTTATATTTGTCGGCGCGACACGTTTTAGAACGGCGATTACCGACTGCATCGCGGGGCTTTCGCCGATTACGCCATCGAATTTGAAATTATCTCTGCCTCTTGCGGCAGCGGAAGCGGCCAAAAACTTTTTGAGTGCCCTTTCCGTCATCGCGCGAAGCTGGTCGATGTCGATAGGCTTGACAAGATAATCGAACGCGCCGCATCGCATAGCCTCTTTGCAGGTGTCTATCGTGGCATAGGCCGTGATAAGAATAACATCGCTGGCAGGGTTCTGTTCTTTGGCGGTTCTTAGAATATCGAGGCCGTTGATTTTGTTATCGTTAAGGTTCAAATCGGTTATGACAACATCGATATGTTTTGTACTGAGAAGCTCGATGGCATTTTTGGCGTCATAGACGGCTATCGTTTCGCCGCCGGTCTGCGAAAGGGCCTCGGCCAGGACATCAGCATGTCCAGCTTCGTCATCAATAATCAGTATTACAGGTTTATCAGACATAATAGCCACAGAGTAAATATATTTTTTTATAAACAGTGTAAATCTGCGTCTTTTTCATTACGTTATACTATTTTTTCTTCAATCGGCAACTGGATAGTAAATGAAGTACCTTTTTGCGGCACGCTGTCAACCTTTATCGAGCCGTGATGGGCTTTGATAATTTTCCTTGAGGTCGAAAGACCCAAGCCGCTGCCGCCGGATTTTGTCGAATAATAAGCATCGAAAATTTTATCCGTATTTTCAGGCTCAATCCCTTTGCCGGTATCGCTTACGATGATTACCGCATTCGAGCAGTTTTTCTGGGTTCTTATCATCAGTTCACCGCCGTCGGGCATTGCCTGCTGAGCGTTTATAAAAAGATTAAGCAGAACCTGTTTTAACGAATCGGCGTCGGCTTTGCAAATCAAAGGTTCGTCGCAAAGAGAGGTCCTGAGAGTAATCGCACGGCTGACGGCCTGGGGCGAATAAAAATCCGTCATATCCGTTACGAGCCGATTGATATCGACAGGGACAGGATGCAATTCGGTTTTTTTGATATATCGCAGAAAATCCTCGAGAATTTTCTCCAGCCGGTCGGTTTCCTTCTGAACAACAGCGATTTTCCTTGCGGCTCTTGCGGGGTTTGCGTCTTTGGAGTTAAGTTCCTCGCTTATCAATTTGAGATTGACCTTGATAATCGAAAGCGGATTCTTTATTTCGTGAGCCAGGCCGCCCGTAAGACGGCTAAGCTCCTCAAGCTCCGATAGTTTCGGCTGCTGATCGTTTTTTCTGCGATTGTGCAACATATAATTCAGAACCGTCCGCTGTCCGAGATGAGCGGACGGATAAAATTGCAGTGCCGGCCGTAAATTATTCTTTCGGCTTTGCTTCGGCAGCGACTTTCATTTCAGCAAGAGCGGCTTTTCGAGAAAGCTTGAACCTGCCCTGGTCATCGATGAAAAGCAGCTTGACCGGTATTTCGTCGCCGATTTTAAGAATACTATCGACATTTTTGACGTAACCGTCGGCCAGTTCGCTTATATGGCAAAGGCCTTCGACGCCGGGGATAATCTCGACAAACGCTCCGAAGTCCTTAATGGAAACAACTTTCGAATTCGGATAGATACGTCCGACTGTCGGCGGTTCTGTCATAGCCTGGATAAGTCTCTTTGCCTCGAGATGTCCGTCGCCGCCAACACAGCTTATGAAAACTGTACCGTCTTCTTCGATTTCTATCTTTGTGCCTGTCTTTTCCTGAAGGGCCTTTATGTTTTTGCCGCCCGGGCCGATTAACTTGCCGATAAATTCCGGGTCGATTTCAATGCTCGTAAGTTTCGGAGCATATACGCTTAAATTCTCTCTGGGCTTATCGATAGTCTGCGCCATAATCGCAAGCAGTTTAGTACGGGCCTGTTTCGCCATTTCGAGCGATTCGACCACGATATCATACGACAGCGATTCCGCTTTTATATCGAGCTGAATTGCTGTAATGCCGTTCTTTGTGCCGGCAACCTTGAAATCCATATCGCCGAAATGGTCCTCATCGCCGATTATATCGGTAAGCAGGACATGTTTATCCTTCTCTTTTACCAGACCTATCGATATTCCCGCGACAGGTTCGAGAAGAGGAACGCCTGCATCCATAAGCGCCAGAGTTCCGCCGCAAACTGTGGCCATGGAACTTGAGCCGTTAGATTCGGTAATATCGGAAACAATTTTAATCGTATAAGCAAAATCGTCGATTTTCGGTCTGACCTGTTCGAGTGCTTTTTCTGCCAGTGCACCGTGACCTATTTCACGGCGGCCCGGTCCTCGCATCGGCTTGACTTCGCCGACACTGTAAGGCGGGAAGTTATAATGCAGCATAAACTTCTGGCCGTACTCTGCCATAAGACCATCGACAATCTGTTCGTCACCGCTTGTTCCGAGAGTTACCGCAACAAGGGACTGCGTTTCGCCTCTTGTGAAAAGGGCCGAACCGTGAGCACGCGGCAGCAAACCTACTTCGCATGCTATCGGCCTTATATCGGTAAAAGAGCGTCCGTCAGGTCTCTCACCTTTAAGTATCATCTCTCTTACAATCGTTCTCTGGACGCTGTCGATAATTCTGCCAAGCAGACGTGCCGAGCAGCGGGCATCCTCCGGCTTTTCTGCCGGACAGTACAATTCCCTGATTTCCTTTGCAATATCCCTGAGGGTATTGTTTCTTTCGCTTTTCAATTTAATCGCGAAAGCTTTTCTCATATTATCGGAATATTTTCCGCTTATTTCATCTGCAAGGACCTGGTCCCATTCGAGGACTGGAACCTGTTTTTCTTTGCCGCATTTCGCGACCAGTTCTTCAATCAAATCGCAAGTATCTTTTATCGACTGCTGGGCAACTTTAATCGCCTGTGCCGCAACGTCTTCAGGAATCTGTTTGGCATCGACTTCAATCATATTTATCGCATCGGGGCCGCCAGTCAGGATGAGATTGAAATCGCTCAGTTCGCGTTTTTCATAAGTCGGATTGATAAGGAATTGACCGTCAACCCTGCTTAATCTTACCGCCCCTACCGGGCCGTTGAACGGTACCGTGCTTATCGCAAGAGCGGCACTGGCACCAACCATCGCAAGAACATCAGGGTCATTTTCCGGGTCTGCGCTGATTACGTTGACAACAATCTGAACCTCGTCAAAATAACCATCGGGGAAAAGCGGCCGCAGAGGTCTGTCAATCATTCTCGAAGTCAGGACTTCTTTTGTGCTCGGCCTGCCTTCTCTTTTCATAAAGCCGCCCGGGAATTTACCGGCGGCGCTTAATTTTTCGCGATACTCAACACTCAGCGGGAAATAATCGAGTTCTCTCGTCGGCGCCGCAGAGACAACCGTCGCCAGAACCATTGTTTCACCATAAGTAACAACAACTGCACCATCTGCCTGTTTCGCTATTTTACCCGTTTCTAAAATTAATTTCTTTTCACCAATCTGCTTTTCTACTCTCAATACATCTGCCATAATTACCTCATGAAGTAGGAATACTTCAGCTAAACAATATAAATAGGTTAAAAATACCCGAAACCATAAAAAGACTTACGGACCGGATAGTTTATTTGCGGAGCCCGAGACGAGTAATAATCTCTTTGTACTTCTTAATGTCTTTTTTACTGATGTACTTAAGCAGTGCGGACCTGTTGCCGACCATTTTCAGCAAACCTCTCCTTGATGAATGGTCCTTTGGGTGGGCCTTGAAGTGATCAGTAAGTTCGTTAATCCTTGTGGTAAGAATTGCTATCTGGACTTCCGATGAACCAGTGTCCTTTTCCGAAGCTCTGAATTCCTTAATAACGTTACCTTTTTTTTCCTTCGTCAACATCTTTAATTATTACCTTTCGAAATCTATATTTATTTATCCCAAACTCTAAGTCTGATGGATTTGGCGATTATAACAGCTAAATTCTTTAATGCAATAGTTTTGCGAAAGATTATATCGGCAATTTTGGAGATGGATGGCTGTTTTGTTCGTATGTCGTTATGCTGACACAAGTTAACTGTTTTAATGCCCCATTACCGAAGAAATTTTGAATATAGGCAGTAAAAGGGCAATGGCAATAGTACCAATAATGCATCCCATCACGACAATCATCAAAGGCTCAATCATACTGGTTACGTTTTTGATTGAAACCTTCAGCTTTTTGTCATAGAAATCACTCACTTTTTCACAGACATAGCCGAGATTGCCGCCCCTTTCGCCGGCCTTTATCATCTGGATAATTGACGGCGAAATCAATTCGCTGTTGACCGAGGCCTTCATAGCCTCTGAAAGCTGGAAGCCGGATTCGACCTTGTCGCTTGTCTCCCGCCAGAACTGGCTGAAATACTGGTTATCAGCGGAATCTTTCACAATCTGCAGGGCCTCGAACAAAGTAACACCGGTATTGAGCATCGTAGCCATAATTCTCATACTTCGTGTCATTATGGTATCGGTAAACATTATTCCGAGAACCGGCGTGTGTATTTTGCACCAGTCGATGATTCTTTTGCCCCACGGAGTAGTAACGGCATAATAAATTCCACCTGCCGCCATAACAAGCACAGCAAGTATCAGACTGGCGGACTTGAAATCTCTTACAGCATTACTGAAACTTACGAGCATCTGCGTAAGTTTAGGCAGTGCCTGTCCGCGGGATTCGTAAATTTTCGTAAACTTCGGCAAAACGAAAAACAGCAGCGTTACGGTCGCGATAACCGCCATTACCATCATAATCACCGGGTAAATCATCGCGCCTTTGATTTGTTTTTTCGTCTCGACCTCCCCTTCAATATACTTTTGCACCACTTCGAGCATTTCCGGCATTCTGCCCGATGCTTCGGACGCCTCGACAGTGCCTATGAACATCGTATTAAAGACCTTCGGAAAGGCCGACAGCGCAGAGGAAAAACTTTCACCGCTCTGTAATCTGTCCGATATGCCGAAAAGCACATCCTGTAACGGTCCCGGTTTTGTTTGTTCGGCAATCGCTTCGACGGCATCGCTGATAACAACGCCGCTGGAGAGCATTACCGATAACTGACTTGTGAAATGAAGCAGGTCAGCCTGTTTCACATTCGAAATCGAAGCGACATTGGCCGATTTGGCGGGAAGCAATAAATCAAGCAGTGCCGTCATTGCTCATATCCTCCGAGGTCGTTACCCTCAAAATCTCGTCGATGGAAGTTATGCCGGCTTTGACTTTTTGCAGGCCGTCAAGCCGCAGAGGAATCATTCCGCCTCTTACCGCGGCTTCTCTTATTTTTTTGAGGGTGGCGTTTGCCGTGATAAGGTCCTGCACTTCCTGATTCGGTATAAACAATTCGTGCACGGCAATTCTGCCGATATAGCCTGTGTTTCTGCATTTTTTGCAGCCTACGCCGTGGAAGAATTTTGCCGTCGAGTTAATTTGTTTCTCGACCATTTTTCTGATTGACGAGGCCGGTTCGTATTCCTCCCTGCAGTTGGAACAAACTTTCCTGACGAGTCTCTGTGCCAGTACGCCGACAAGAGAGGCGCCAATCAGGTATGGAGCGACTCCGAGGTCGATAAGTCTCGTTACCGCGCCGGGAGCATCGTTGGTATGCAATGTCGAAAAAACCAGATGGCCGGTAAGAGCGGCCTGAACAGCAATGTTGGCAGTTTCATCATCTCGAATTTCGCCTATCATTACGATATCCGGGTCCTGGCGAAGCAGACTTCTAAGCGCCGAGGCAAAAGTAAAACCGGCGGCATCATTAACTCCAAACTGATTTATCCCTGAAATATTAGCTTCAACAGGGTCTTCGACCGTGCATATATTAACTTCGTCATTATTAAGTTCTGCAAGCATCGCGTAGAGAGTCGTATTTTTTCCAGAACCGGTCGGGCCTGTAACAAGCACTACGCCGTTGGGCGAACGTATTTTTTCCTTCAGCAGCTTAAGGTTCTCATAGCTGAAACCAAGAGTTTCGAGATTGAAAAGCATTCGCTTGGCGTCGATAATTCTTATAACGACTTTTTCGCCGAAGCTGCCTGGCATAACCGAGACTCTCAAATCAATCGGCCGCCCGTCAACCATTACATGGATTCCGCCGTCCTGCGGCGTTCTTCGCTGGGCGATGTCAAGTTCAGCCATTATTTTTATACGCGAAACGATGGCCGAGAGCATCTGGAACGGCGGACGGATTTTTTCATACAATTTTCCGTCAACGCGATACCTGACCCGCAGTTTTTTATTGTCCGGCTCAATATGAATATCGCTGGCGTTTTCAGTAACAGCGTTATAAACAAGGTAATTGACAAGTTTCACAACGGGCGACTGCCCCGCTACTTCCTGAAGATTGGTTATGTCCTCGGAAATATTCTCAATCAGCGTAAAATCATCGAGCCCGGTTTCGTCAATGATATCATCGATGACAAAAACATTCGAAGCGGGCATATAAGCCTGCAGAGTCGCCAGTATGTCCTTGGCGGTCGCGCAGACAACCTGCACATTGCAGCCGCTGAGCCGTTCGATTTCATCGAGCAGAAAAACATTCGTCGGTTCACTTACGGCTACCGTCAGGGTATCGTAAACCTTGAACAGCGGCAGGACGCAATGTTCCTCGAGAAAATCTCTCGGCAGAATCTCGATAATATTGGGGTCGCATATTTTCGGGCTTATCTGCGCATACGGCACGCCATAGGTATCGGCAAGAGCGGAAGCTATGTCGTTCTCTGTGCATAAACCTTTTTCTATCAGCAGTTCGCCCATCAGTTTCTGATGGCCGTTGCTGTTCTGCTGTGAAAGGGCCTGTTCAATCTGCTCGGCAGTTACAATTCCCCTGGCCTGCAATATCTCGCCGAGCTGTAATTTATTTGCCGTATTGGTTTTCATATCTTTTCTTTAACCGTTATGTAAAACTTTTAACCGCTTCACTGAGTTCACGATACTGGTCCAGCTTGCTGTCGAGCCGGGTAACTTCGAGAATCTTTTTGATATTATCTTCAAGGCCGGCAATCTTAAGCTGGCTCTTATTTTCGTGGCAGTAATCCCTTATCCAAAGCAATTGTTCGAGTCCCTTGCTGTCGATAACCGTAACCTGGGCCATATCAAGCACTATTCCCGTTCTTTGCCGCCTGATAAGCTCTGTAATCGTGTCCTGCAAAAGTTTGCAGTACTCATCTACAAATTCGCCGTGGAGTTCCACGACGGTAACATCATTATAATCCTGCTGTTTTATTTTCATCTTAAAAGCGCTCCCACCGCGACAGTGCCGTAATCGTTGAAACTTTCGGAATCCAAATCGTCTGTTCCGCCGTTCTGCATAATCGCCCACAGTTTCTCAACGTCACTGTTTATAAATAACGAACCGATTTTCGGGTCGAATTGCGTGCCTAATCCTCTTCTGATTTCCTCTATCGCGGTTTCGATGCTCAAGGCATCCCTGTAAGTTCTTTTCGAAGTCATGGCATCGAAGGTATCGGCAATCATAACGATTTTCCCTGCGACAGGAATATCATCGCCCTTGACGCCCTTGGGATATCCTCTGCCGTCATATCTTTCATGATGACACAGAACGCCCGGAACGATATCGGCCATCTGACGGATTTCAGAAAGGATGCCTGCGCTTATGGCCGGATGAGTTTTTATCTGGTCGTACTCTTCATCGGTAAGTTTGCCCGGCTTTCTCAGTACCGCTTCGGATATGCCGATTTTGCCGATATCGTGCAGCAGACCCGCAAGATAAATTTTTTGTATGTCATCTGCGGACATATTTTCGGTCTGGGCATATTGTTCGGCAATCCACTTTGATATGAACGCGACCCGTTCCGAATGTCCCCTTGTGTACTGGTCTTTGGCATCGATACTATTAGTAAGAGCTTTCAGCGAACCGATAAATAATTCCTTCAGGTCCCTGAAGAGGCTCTGGTTTTCGATAAAAACGGCACATTCGGTCGCTACGGAGTTGAATAGTTTTACATCTATGCTGTCAAAATCGGCTTTGTCGAGACGATTCGTGGCAACCATCATGCCGATAGTCTTGTCATTACTGTGCAGCGGAACGGCGATGATGTTTCTGACCCTGCCGAACCAGTCGTATTTGAAAGGAGCGTCAACTTCGCTGTCGAGCAAAGCGTCCGAACCAGTCTGAAGTTCGGAAAGAAGTCTTTCAAAAAGCACTTCGTGCATATTTCCATTTTTATGGTCCAGCGCGATAAGCCCCGTACCTGCGGTAAGGACAAGTTTTTTGGAATTGTTAATTTTCTTTTCGAGAAATATCGCGATTCCCTCTACATTGACAAGCTCAATAAGACTGTCGCAGGCCATCTGGAGATAATTCGAGTCGGACTGGCTGACCTTCATATTGGTGCTCATCTTGTAAAGCAGCATAAGTTCCTCATAAGTCTGCGCAAGCTCATTGCTGATTAATTCCATCTGCTGCGAGCTTCTAAGTTCATTCTGAAGAGTTTTGAGGAACATTTTGAGTATTTGCTCAACATAGGCAATCGACTCCTGCAGCAGCGGCGAATCCGTACCGCAGTCAATAACTATAACTGCCGCGGTCATTTCGTTGATTGTTATGTCAGAAGCGACTATCTGCCCGGATTTACCGAATCTGTATATCGCGGGCGCTTCCGATTCGCACACCTGTTTGGCGCAGGCAGCGGCGGCTTCATAGTCGCTGATAAATTTTTCACCGTTGAACTGGATAATTATGTTCAGATCGGTATCGTAAACAAGAAAATTGACACCGAGATCCGCCATATCTCTGCCAAAATCCTTAACCTGTTTCAACTGACCGGAACTTAGACGATTTTTCGCTGTTTTCAACATTGGAGCCTGACCCTATTTTCTATTTTACCGTCGAATTCGCTAATACGTTCTCTACATGAGCTAAAAGCTCTTTCGGACTGAAAGGTTTGCTGAGACATTCTGCGACGTGAAGTTTTTCCTTCTGGTCGTCTTCTATAGCAAAGCCTCTTGCCGTGAGCATTATCACCGGAATATCCACAAGTTCGGGGTTCTGCCGCATCTTTTCAATCAATTCGATTCCTGTCATGCCCGGCATTTGGTAATCTGTAATAACAATATCCGGTTTTTCCTCACAGCAAAGGCTGTAAGCGTCCGTACCGTTATCGGCCGTTACGACTTCGAAGCCGTTATTCCGGAACTTCATCGCAACCACCTGTACAATGTGAATTTCATCGTCAGCAACAAGTACTTTTTTGTTTTCCATTTTAGTCACCCTTCAAAAATTATTTCGCAGCCGCTTTTGCCGGTTTTGCCGATTTTGTCGCTGATGCGAGCGGCAATTCAAAACTGAAGCAGCTTCCTTTTCCAACTTCGCTTGTAACAAATATCTGTCCGCCATGGATTTTTTCGATAATCTGCTTTACGAGATTCAGGCCCAATCCTGTGCCCTTCGCGCATTTATTATTGGCCTTTACCCGGTAGAATTTTTCAAAGACGTGAGGCAATTCGTCGGCTGGAATACCGACGCCTGTATCCGCTATGGCCACCCTGACAACCTGTTCGGCTTCATCAACTTCACTGTTAACGGTCACTTTACCGCCGTTAGGCGTATATTTAACCGCATTGCTCAAAAGGTTTATCACGACCTGTGAAATCATATCCTTGTCGGCGACGACCTGGTCGAATACTATTGCCGTCTGGTCTTCGACAGTTATCTTCTTTTCAGCAGCGTAGCTCTTAATCATCTGCACCGCGTCCCTCACTATCAGGGCGGTACTGAGCGTTTCCTTGTTTACCTTGATAAGTCCCGATTCGATTCTGGATATATTCAAAATGTCTTCGATGAGACGGTTAAGCCTCTGCGCCTGATTCTGTATAATCGAATAAAATTCCTTTCTCGTTTTTTCATCATTCGCCTCGCCGTCAACAAGCATTTCGGAATAAGCGGTGATTGAGGCAAGCGGCGTTTTAAGCTCGTGCGAGACATGACTGACGAAATCGTTCTTCATCTGCGATATTTCCTTTTCGCGCGTGATGTCATGCAGAACCGATACGACTCCGCAGACATGGTCGTCATCGTCGTAAATGCACGAGATAATACAATCATAGGTCTCGGTATTTTCTCCGGAATCGAACTGCAGTTCGTGTTTTACATGCCTTGTCCTGCTGTTCCTGCTGTTTTCGATAAGTTTTATCAGTTCCTTGTTATGGACGAGTTCTTCGAGCGGTTTCAGCACGGCCAGCTTGGCATCGAAATCGAAGAGATTTCCCGCCGGCTCGTTGGCCATAATCAATCTGTCGCTGGCATCGGTAACGATAACGGCATCTGAAATACTGTAAATAATGGCTTCGGTGTTTCGTTTCTGTCTTTTCAAAAGCTGAAGCTGCAGCCTGAGGTCCTTGACGTCCTTTGTGCTCTGCGAAGTCTTTTCGCGATGACTTTTGTGGTCGTTCTGCAGGTTGGCAATTTGAGCAATGAATGTTTTCGTCTGAACAAAAAGTTTCCAGCCAAGCCATCCGGCAGTACCAATACCCGCCAGGCAGGCTATTGTCTCGTACTTATTCGTACCGCCAAGGGGCATTGCGACAATAAAAATCAATATCACAAATGCAAGTACCGCAAGGAAGATGTAATTTTTATTAAACACTATTAACCCTTTCCATTCGCGCTGGCAAGAAGCTGTCCAAGTTCGCTGTCGGCTTCAAATTGTTCGGCTTTTTTATAAGCAGTTTGTGCCTGTTGAGCCCTGCCGAGCTTTTCATAGCATCGGCCGGTCATCAGCCAGGCAAAATTAGCGTACTGAGAAACGTCGGCGGCTTTTTGAAAATCGGCGGCCGCCTGGAGGAAATTACCGTTTTTGTAATTTGCCGAGCCGCTTAAAAGCCAGGCCTCTTTCGTCTCAGGCGAAAGTTCGAGAACTTTCTGACTGCAGGTAATCGCCTGACGCAGTAAACCGGCGCCGAGAGCGGCCTGTCCCGTCGAAAGCCAAAGCCCGGCGTTATTTCTATCCTGAGAGGTAAGTGATGAATAATATTTCACCGCGTTACTGTAATTGCCGGCATTCATCGCTGTAATCGCCATAGTTTTCAGATACCTTGTTTTTTCTTCACGCAAAACGCAGCGTGAATATAATTTATGCTGGACATTAAACGCTTTGTCCCATTGTTTTGTCATAATATAACACGAGCCAAGCGCTTCAAGCAGATCGCCGCTCTGCGGCCTTAGCATTGAAGCCTGCTCATAAAGCTGCAAAGCCCTGTCTTTTTTGTCCTGCGCAAGATACATCTGCGCGGCAGCAACTTTTAATTCAGTATCGGCAGGATTTGACGCCATCTTCTCCAAATAAAAAGATTCAGCCTGCTCGAAATTCCCGTCCGCCATATATATTCGGCCGACGGCAAGTATGTAATCGGTATTGTTCGGCGAGATTTCAAATGCCTTTTTATACCATTTCATCGCTGACAAATCGTCGCCGAGACGTTCACAGGAAAGCCCGAGCAAAAACCAGCCGTTGTCGTCCTTTTCATCTAAACGCACATAGTTCTGTAAATAGCGTTTCGCCTGTTCGAAATTGCTCCTGGCAAGTTCAATCTTGCCCATCAGCAGGTTTGCCTGCGGCAGGTTCAATCCCATATCAAGGCTTTTTCTTACGGCGGCCTCGGCCTGGGCGTATTGGCCGGATTCGATTTGCGCCTCTGCCGCGGAAAGTCTGATTTCAGAACTGCTTTTCTGCCATTTCGACTGCATCTCCTGTTTCTTCTGCAGATGACTGCCCTGGCAGCCTGTCAAAACAACAAGGCTCAAAGCAATAATTGTTATCTTAATTTTTCTTATGCCGGCCATAACTGCTCCTTATCTCCGTTTCCACATAACATCCTGCTCTTTACGGATATTATCGAGCATAATTCTTTCGAGCGTTTCGTATTCATCCGGTTTGGTTTCCGCGAGAATTTTTTCCTTCAACTGGACGGCCTCAAGAACATCAGGCCTGAATCCTATAATCCAGTTCAGCTCGGCAAGAGCCTTGTCGTAATTCTTTTCGGAATAATACCTGACGGCTTTTGCGTAGTTTTCTTCGTAAATACGTTCTCTCGCGATTGAGCTGATTCTCTTTCTCGAACCTTCAACGAGCCGGCTGACATCTTTTGCTTTTTCTTCCGATGCGGCCGCAAGTTCTTCAGGGTCATTGATAATATGCGGTGTTATCAATATAATAAGTTCCGAACGAATGTTCGTATCCTTGGTCTTTTTGAAAAGCGACCCGAGCACAGGCACATCGCCCACAACAGGCACCTGCGAATCGGCACTGGTAAGGTCTTCCTTGAACAGGCCCCCGATAATTATAGTCTTGCCGTCCTTTACCATTATATTGGTCTTAACCTGCGTAATGGTCTTTGACGGTATAACAATACTGCCGTCATCGGAAGTTGTGGTAGAGGCGGTGCTCTCTTCCGGATTAATCTCCATACGGACATATCCATTGTCGCAGATGAAGGGCCTGAATTTCAAAAGCGTACCGCTTTCAAGGAATTTTATTGACGATGTCGTACTGGTTCCGCTTTGCGTTGTGCTCTCGGTATAGCCGGTTTCATTGCCGATATTTATATGGCCGGCCTGCTTGTTAAGAGACATAATTTTCGGATTGGCAAGAACCGTCGCATCGGTAATGCCCTCAAGGGCGGTAATATATGATACGAGATTGTCATTGGTAAAACCGACATTGAGGCCGGTTCCAGTGGGTATATCTGCCGGGGCGCTTGCAAATCCGACCGTTATGCCATTGGTTGCCTGGGTTACGGTAACGCCGCCTATAGTATTCCAGTTGATGCCGAACTGCGTTGTCTCGGTAAGCGTCGCCTTTAGAATCGTAACTTCAATCATTATCTGCTGCGGCTTTACGTCCACTTCCTTAATCATCGCTCCAATCTGGTCGAGTCTTTCGGGAAAATCGTAAACGACAACCGAATCCTTCATACTCATCGAATCGCCGCCTTTGCCGGCTTCGGTATCAGTACTGGCGGCGCTTGTCGTGCCGACCTTGCCCGCTTCGCTGAGTACCGGCGTTATCAGCGCCTTTATTTCAGCGGCGTTGACATAGTTCAGGATAAAAACTCTGCTGGTCATTCGGGAATTATCGTTAATCATTTGGTTGTATTCATCGGCGGCATAAACCTTAATAAAGTTGTCGCCGATTTCGTAGCGGTAATCTCTTCCGAGTACGGCGCCCAATGCCTCTTCGAAAGTGACCTCGTAAAGATTGGTAACGTTAAGGCTGCCGTTGACTTTCGCCGACGGGATTATGTTTTTCCTGTACTTGGCGGCGAGGAACCGCAACGCGTCTCTTACCGACATATCCTGCCTGAAATTAATAGACTGAACCGTCTGATTGTTGAATGTTTCGCCCGGCTCTGAATGCTGTATTTCATCTGCGAATACAAGACCGCTATCCTGCTGGTCGAGCAGTACAGATTCATCTTCGGCAGGCAAATCGTTCGGTTCTGTCTGAGCGATTACGATTGCAACCGAAGCGGTCAATGCGATTACGCACAGGAATATCAGATTTCCGCGGTCTATCTTCATTTTTCTTTTTACTTTTATTTTTTTCCGTTTCATATTCTCTTCCTTTACTATTCAGTCCTTAAAAAGGCTGAGGAATTTTCTTGGTAATAATTATTCCGTTACAATCGAGTTCGACTCTGTCGGCCAGAATCTTGGTAACCCTGAAACGGTAAACCTGGCCGTCAAATTTAAATCTGAAGCTCTGCCCCTTTTCGAAAAGTCTGTTTTCAATAAACGCCTGCGGTTTTTTATCGTTAACAATCGCAATAAGCCGCAGACTTGCGGCGGCTGCAGCGGCAGGAGTATCGAATTTTTCATCCATTGTCTCTGCCAGATTGACCTGCCGGTTATTCGTTGTGTACTGGTCCTGTCTTTTAAACTTTTTGAAGTTTTTGGTCGTAAAGAAATCGTTTGCGATAATATCATGTCTTTGAGGTATATACGGCAATTCTATATATTCCATTTTCTGGCTCTGCGCCTGCGGCAAAAGCGGATTGACAACACTCGAAACAGCCGCCGATGCCGAGGCAGGTTTATTTTTGCCCGCAAAAACCCTTATCCACATCACAGCCATAACAGCCATCAGCAGCAGGGCCACAATCAGCTTTTTACGCTGAGCCGTATTTCTGGCTGTCGCCGACTTTTGTCTGTCAATATTTTTATGTACCGGCGGTTTCATTTATTGTGTCCTGTAGAACATTTCCACCTTTGCGTTCATTATCAGAATACCATCGAGTTTATTGTCGTTAGCCAGCGAAACTTCCGAGACGCGGACAACTCTTTCGAAGGATTCCATCGCCTTGAAAAACCTGAAAATCTGTACCAGTTTTCCGCTGCATCGGATATTAACGGGTATGCCTGACAGGCTTGGAGTCTCGATTTCACTGCCCGGCTGAATAACAAGTTCCGTCAGACCATGCTGCTGCATTACCTCGGCAAGCTTCTGCAGAAATGTGCCGTGCGACCTTCCGAGCGGTATTTTCGCGTCGAAATTTCCTATCTGCTGTTTCATTTCTTCAATCTGCACATATAGCTGCGGCAATACATCGACACGTGCGTTGATAGCAGTGTTATCCGCTATAAGCTGCGCGTTGGCGGTACTCAGACTTTTGGCTTTTTTGCTCAGGGGCAGATACTGCAGGAACACAAAAGCCACCGCCAGTGTCACTACCGCAATCGACATAACAAATTGTTTATTTTTTATTACCTGCATAACCCTTTAATTCCGTTTGTAATTCGCAAGATAGCAGCTTATTTCAAATTCGCTTGCCTGATACTCTCCGACTGTTACATTTCTCGAATAACCCGGCACAATCTGAAAGAAATAATCCGACTGTTCGAGCCTGTTAATAATTTCGGCGACCTCTGTCGCGTCAGGGGCGAAACCATTAACAGCAATTTTAAATCTTTCAGTTTTTTCGAAAGGCGAACTCTGCCCCGCCGCGACGGCTGTTATGCCCGTCTGCTTGTCCTGATATTCGAAAGGCTCCGCTTTTATCTCGATTTTTTTCAGAACAACCTTCCCGTCGAGCAAATTTGTAAGTTCCGCAAGTATATTCGAAACGACAACTCTGGACCCGACCGACTTAAGAACATCGGATTTCAACTTTAACTGCTGATATTCCGTTTCGGCCACAGCATATTCTTCTTCCGAACGGGCCTGTATAAGCCTTGCGTTTTGCAGCGTAGCGTTTCTGGCCTTGACTATCGCGACCCTGCCGTTGGCGAACGCGCTCCAGACAAACATAATAAACACAATCAGGCCCAGCGCGATATAGAACTCGCGGTGCTTCCTTTGCTGCATGCGTCCCTGTCGATACCAGTCCGGTAGAAAATCAATTTCTTTCATACGCCCTCTGTTTATCTGTCAAATGCAAACCCTTAAGACACAAACCTGCGGCCACGGCCCACTCACACAGCATCGCTCTTTTATCCGCAGGAAACTGAACATTCGAAACATCGAATCCTCTTAAAGGTTCGGTAATTTCTATTTCCACTCCCAAATGACGTTTAATGGCGTTTATAAGAGTTTCTTCATAAGCTTCGCCGCCGGCGAAAACAATCTGGCTCGGCCGCTGTCCTCTGAACGTCACCGCGTAATATCTGAAGCAAAGCGATATTTCCTTGGCAAGCTCATCGATAACCGAATACATACTGTCTATAACAACCTGTCTTGTGGCAGGCTCTATCTCCTGCGATTCGGCTTCATCTCTGAGTTTGCTTCTCAGGTGTATCGCCTCTTCGATACCGATACCGAGTCTGGAAGCAATCTGACCGTTTATCTGCTCGCCGGCAATATTTATCTGTTTTGCGAAAATGATTTCGCCTGCCCTGCCGATAATGACGGTGGTGCAGCTTGCCCCTATATCTACAAAAACATTTGCCTTTTCCTGGTCGGCGGTTCTGCGAAGCGACCGCTGCAGGCTCCTGAATAGTGCCGACGGTACTGTATCAATCGCTACAGGAGTTACGCCGGCTTTTTCAAGCATATCGATATGGTTACTGAGAGCCTCCTTATCGACGGCAAACAGAATAACTTCGTTTTTAACTTCTTCGCCCTGCCGGATACTTCCGGCGGAAATAAATCTTATCTCGTGAGTTTCCGCTTTAAGGCCCGAACGTTCAATCATACCCGCCTTGAGTGATTTTTCGATTTCATCCTCGTTGCAGCTATCCAGCCTGAGACTTTTGATAATTAAATCCGAACTCGGCAGGCAGGAAATAACTTCCCTTTTCTGGAATCGGTTCCTGGCCAGGATATCGCTGATTGCCGCAATCACGGCTTCGGTCCTTTCCTGACTGTCATCCGAGTTTTCAGGGGCTATATGCGCCTCGTCGGCTGCGGTAACGATTATCTTGCCGCCCTCGGAATGCAGTTGCAGCATCTTTATCGAATTCCTGCCGATGTCCAGTCCTATCGGACTTGTTTTTGTTTTTAGAAAATCAAGCATATTTTTAATCCGCTATTCAATACTTACATATCCCGTTACCGGTGCAATTTTCACTTTCATCATATTGCCCTCGCAGCGCAATTGCACAAAACCGTCAACCATGCTGTTGCCCGAACCGTCAAAAGGCGCCCCGATGTTATCGAACTTAACCGTGTTCGACGGGGCGAAATTAGTTATTGCAATATCAACCTTGTTAAGCCTGTTGTCGCCGGCAAAATTTATAACGTAATTAGTCCCGATACGAACAGGATGAGCTATCACCTGCCCGGCGGAATCCTTAATGCAATAGCTTTCCGCCACGGTATCGAAAACAACAGAATGAGTTTTACCTGTACTTATCGCCATACTTTTCGCATACTCAAGGTCAGATGCGACCATATCGGCCGCCGTTCTTAACTGCACCGAAGCGGCAGAGACATACATCGGTACTGCTATCGCCGCGACGATGCCGACTATCATCAACACAATAATCACCTCTAACAGCGTAAACCCCGTTAGAGATTTTCTTTTTATAAAAATCTGTGATAATAGCGGATTTAAGTCATACGGTAATGACCGTTGACTAAAATCAGCAGCTTTCTCTAACGGGGTAAATGCCGTTAAAGCGTTTCTATGGTTTTTTCCCATATTTCAATCTCTAAATGCAGAAAATCCGCATTAACACATTATATTTTTCGTCTTATGAGAACTTCAGCTTAACTGCCTTAATGGCGGTTTTTTATCGCAGGAATGTATTTTCAGAATTTATTATCGGTCCTCGCGGCGGCAAAAAAAATCTTTTACCATAGCGTCTGCAGGGTGCCTGGCGGCCTGTTTACGGGGCAAAACCGTTAGACTCTGCAAAGTCATTAAAGGCCGCAGTGAGATTTTTTTGATATGGAATTCTTCGATGTTGTGTAATTAAGAACCGATTCTGAAATGTTTATTCGGAATGCCCGATAACAAAACAGGATTTTACGGATTTCTCGTTATCGTTTTGTAAAATGCTCCTGCCGCGGGTGACCATCTGTCCTTCACGCCGCCGGGCCAATGATAGACCGCCGCCTTTACCGGAGCGGCAGTTACTGTCGTGCTGCAATTCCCGCCGTTCATATACCAAAAACCAACGATCTCGCTTGTCGAACCAATACCGTAAACAACATTCCAAACATCAGACGCTGACAGTGCTCTCTTATAAATACGTACACTATCAATGGCGCCGTTAAAATATCTTCCCGTCTGCTCGGAATTTTCGCCTATATATACCGGATATGAATTTGTATTGAACTCACCAGCGGTGAATTGCCACGTATCTAATACCCCATCGATATAAAGCCGAATCCTGCTGTCATCACGAACACCGGCGACATGATGCCATAAACCATCATTGACGCTTATACTGCTGTGAATAGAGCCGCCGTAAGTACCTGAACAGGTAAATTCTATATAGTTCGTATTTGCGTACCTTTGCAATCGCCAGCTCGAATTGCCCTTGGTAACTATCGCCTGATAACTGCGGTCAAAGGCGTTTACTTTTATATATGCCATAACACTGATTTTCTTATTAATATTAAGTTCCGATGGATTTCCTATATCTACAAAATCGCCATCGCCATCAAAATTAACCGCACCGTTCAAAATGCCGTCCACCCATGTACAATCGCCGTTTACAATACCATCGTAGCCGGAACCTGAATAATCAGAAATAATATATCTGATTCCATCATCTGTAAAAAGTACGCCTGTTATGCTTGCGGATGTATTATAAATCGGCGTTTCAATTCGTCCGTCAGCGGAAACCAGGCCGGTAGCTGTAATCGAAGCTCCTTCTTTTATTATAAGGTTGCCGCTTATGTAAATGGCCGGAGTATTTTTCGCGGCAGTAATAACGTTTGTTGTGCCGGTAATTGTCAAATTGCCGTTTACCGCAAGACAGCCGTTGATGGTAACATTACTTAAGATAGCCAAATCGCCGTTTTTATAAAAAACCTGATATGGGCTGCCTAAAGTTATATTATTTAGATTATTTGCGATTATCGTTTGTGTTGAAAAGTTCGAGGTAAGCAAATTGCAGGTAATATCAGGTTTATTGAGCTGCAAAGCGGTTTTAGCTTTTATCTGACCGGTTATCGCGTTGCCCGAAAGCGAATCCGCGAAACAATCGCCGTTCAATACGCCGTTATTTTTGACGGCGCCGTTGCAGTAGGCATCGCCTGCTATATTCATACCCTGATAAAGCATAACAGCAGCCCCCGACCAGAATCCCACATCGGGGTCGAGCCTCATATTGGCGGTAAAGCTGCTTTGAGCGGCATTGACACCGCCGACTCGCCTGTACGCCGACGATGTTATCTGCCAGTTAAGTTCCGAAAGTTTCGTTACGCTTACATCGTAATAATCATTCCCGCTGACTAATTGCTGGGCCGATGCTCCTGTAAAATATTCATCCGCAAGGTCGTGCGGATACATAATAAGTCCTTTGGCCTGTTCGAGACCGGACTCGGCAAGATAATCCATATCGGCCTTGAGCTCCATATTCTGTCCGCAAAGCAGTTCCGTATCCCCGCGGACTATGAAACCAAGTCCCACAATGGCTATTGTCGCCACGAGTACGAGGATAATTAAAAGAGCAATTCCTTTGCTGCGGGTTTGTCTTTTTTCGTATTTCATCAGTTATCGTCATCTGCAGAATCAATCAGGCCGCTGCTGTCGAGCAGATAATCGGCGTAACATCGAAGCTTGCCGCTTATCTGATAATTCCGGGCGATGCCGTTCTGATTGACGCTGAAAAAGATATTGAGCTGTTTCGAAAACGGCGGCGCCTGGTCCGTCGTAAAAGAAACATTATTGCAATTATTAACCAGGGTAACAGTATTTACCTGGCAGGCTGCTCCAAGCCATGTCCTGGCCTGACCGTTTGATATATCTGTAAGCGACCCCGTTATTCCGACCAAGGCCGCAGGCGGCTGAAAACTAACCAGATTTAAATTACCGTTAACAGTTTCAAGATAGATTATTTCGCCCGGATTTATCTGGTTGTCGCCGTTGTCGTCCGCCCGCCATATTGCTGCACTGCTGCCGAAGGTTGCGCATATCAGCTTACTGCTCCTTAAAATCTCCGATACGCGCACAGTCGTATAACGTATTCTGCTGTAGAGGTCTGAAGTATTATCAGAAGAAGTGTTTGCTGAACCAAGCGCGAAAGACAATGTCGCCACAGCGGCAAGGATTATACTCGTCACCCATACCGCCATAAGCAGTTCGGCAAGCGTAAAACCTCTGTATTTATTCGTTCTTTTCATTGCCCTTTGCTTTTCAGTCTCACAACTTCGACAAGTTTAAGGCCGTCATAATAGACACTGACGGTTATCCTGATAAAAGTCGGCGTTCCGATATTGGTCTGCTGTGGCATATACACATATTCGCAAACGGCTCCTCTGCTGAAATTAGCGTAAATAGAGTCGGTGAAAACAACGCCTGATGCGTTTTTTACCTGCCCTTTGGATTCTGAATAGCTGCCGTAAGTGGGAACTATCTGGCTGAAGCTCGTGTTGATAATTTGTTCGGCAAGGTCGGCCGCCAGTTTGGCGGCAATTGTCTCATTGCAGCCCTGCTGCTGAACAGCGGCGCTAGATGCGAATGGAAGAATCAGTCCCGCTGCCGCTATCGTCAGAATAACAAGGGCGATAAGCGCCTCAGCAAGAGTAAACCCCTCATTTTTTGTCGTAGTTTTTATCATAATCTTCTTTTAACTTCGTGCCTTGGCCTGTCCCGCCATAGTCCCTTAGAGACGACGGCGGATGCCTTCGTGGCTAACATAAAAAAAATGGCTGGTCAGTCTTGCAATTGCCAGACCGACCAGCCTGTATGTTTTCTCCGGTTTTATCCGCCGGAGCTTCGCCGTCTGGGTTCTTACAGAGCAGCGTGAGCAGAACTATCGTTCGCGTTAAACGCGCCGGTTGTGGTATTGAAATACCATCCGCTGCTCGCATCTCCGGCAGGTGTACCCGTACCTGAAGTTACCGTTCCTGCGGTATTACTGTCGCTGACGAACGGATTCTTGGGTATCTGCTGCAGATAAGGACCGTAAACGCCGACGCCCGGAGCCTGTGTCGAGGCAAGTGAGCCGTCAGACTTTGTGTAACCTGTCATCGCCTGAGCGAAAGTAACGCCGCTTACCGTAGCAGGCAGTCCGCCGCTGTGCTGAACCTTATAAAGCTGAATCTGCGAACGAGCGGTTTGCAGGTCGCTTACAAGGCTTGACAGCTTGGCCTCTTCGCTCGCATCGCTGAACTGCGGTATTACTATCGCAGCAAGTATGCCGAGGATGACCACGACAATCAAAATTTCCACTAATGTAAAACCATTTTTCTTTTTCATTTGTTCTTCTCCTATACTAGTAAAGGTTTTAATTATTATTAAATTTCAAACGACACTTTTTGCTCTTAATATTGCTGTAATTGCTATCGGTTAGACTGCCAAAGGACTTAATCTGTTGTTTTATTTGCCCTTTTTTGATTAAAAATCATTCTTTAACGCCCCATAAAACTTCAATTGTTATTTTAAAATAAGTCCGAAAACAAACTCTCCAGATGCAATGGACACCGGGTAAATACGTACGAAATAAAAACTGAAATGCCAAATCGGTATGAAAAAAATCAGATATCCAATCCCTGTTTATCGGGATGTATGTTCAGGCCGGTAATTTTGATTCGCCGGCTCGTTTCTCCATTATGCCGCATATCTATATATATGCAGTCAAGTCCCTCAAACGCCCCCGCCACTTTATCGGCCCATTCGACAAGAACAACCGACTCAGGCCCGATAAATTCTTCGAACCCCAAAGCCTCGAATTCCGAAATCTTATTTATTCGATAAGCGTCAATGTGAAAAATAGTAAATCTGCCCTGGTATTCGTTGACCATTACGAAAGTCGGGCTGTTAACATGCTGCGGATTTGCCGCTCCCGCCCCCGCCGCGATGCCTTTTATCAAAGTGGTTTTCCCGCTGCCCAAAGGCCCCGTGAAACATACGACTTCCCCGCCTTCGAGCAATGACCCGATTTTTTTGCCAATCTCAAAAGTCTTTTCCGCCGAATCTGAAATTATTTCTGTTGTTTTATTCATTTACTAAATGATCGTATCCACTTGGTTTCAGGTCTATTATTTTTTTATTAAGCATTTTTATTTTTACAGAATTTCCGCCGGTAATTTCCCCAATAGCGGTAAGTTTTGTTTTAAACCGCCACTGTTTTCTTAATCGTTCGAAATTTTTCTTTCGTATCGTAAACAACAGCTCAAAATCTTCGCCGTCATTGAGAGCATTACTCAATGTTTTGGTATTTCTCGAAACCGGAATTTTATCAGCTTCGACAATTGCGCCCTTTTTGCTTAATCTGCATATATGATTTAAGTCTGTGCTAAGCCCATCGCTTATATCCATCATCGAATTTGCACCGGCGCGGGCAATCGCAAGTGCCTCTTTTATCCGCGGCTCGAATTTAAGATGTTTCCCTGCCAGAGACCCGCCGAGTGTTCCGGTTACACAAATTACATCGCCGGTTTTAGCCGTGCTGCGTTTTACAGGTTTTGTTTTGCCGACAGTGCTTAACATCGCCACGCTTATCGCCAATGGCTTGTTCCAGCTTGTCATATCCCCGCCGATAAGCGGACAGTCATATTTTTTCGCCGCGGCAAGTATTCCCTTGTGCAGTCTTTTAAGTAGTAGGGTGGGCTTTAGCCCACGCGTTTGCCTCGGCAGCGCGACCGACACGACCGCCGCAAGTGGAATTGTCGCCATCGCCGCACAATCGCTTAAACTTGCCGCCATTGATTTGTAGCCGATTTGTTCGAGAGTCGCTTTTTTCGTATCGAAGTGCACACTGTCAAGCAGCATATCTGTGGTAATAAGAACAGAATCGCCATTTGGCAATTTGATTTGCGCCATATCGTCGCCGATACCAATGGGAAATTTCGCGGAATTTAATTTTCCTTTAGCCGCAAAATACCGAACAAGCTCTGTTTCACCGCTGCTCATTTTTAATTTATGTAGGGTGGGCTTTAGCCCACGCGGAACATTTATTCTCCAAAATTTATATCATCGGGTATTTGATATTTCACTTCTATGACATTATAACAGTTCTGTCCTGTAAATCGAGGATATGTTGACCAAGGCCAATCATTGGCATTTGTTGTAAGATTATGCTTAACAGGATTGTAATGAATGTAATTGATGTGGTTTTGTAAATCGGTTTCATCTCGTATTTGATGTTCCCAGAACCTTCTTTGCCATATAGTTGCCTCTCTATGTTTTGCTCTCGATTTATTAATTACAGTATTGGTGTCCATCTGCTTTAAATATGCCCTTGTAAATAAAGCTTTTATTAAAGCCCATCTGGTCGAAAAATCTGCATCATTATCGGGTAATTTCCAGACGCAATGCAGGTGATCAGGTAAAAGACAAAGAGCGACTGTTTCAAAATAACGTTTATATTGTGCTTGCTGCCAGGCACAATGTAAACAATTTCTTGCGGATTCCTGATGAAACAGGTTCTTACGATTATATGTTACAACTGTAAAAAAATAGTAGCCGCCTGGAAAATTTGCTCTGCGATAATTACTCATTGGATAATTCTTGTTATTTAAAAATCCGCGTGGGCTAAAGCCCACCCTACAATCATTAGTCTTTTTTTGTATCAATATCAAATAATTTTTTTAGCAGTTCAGCATTTTTTTGTAAAACTGCTTCATTAGCATTAGAGCCCCTCTCTTCTTTGCAATCTATCATTATCTCCGTTAGCAAGTCTGAAAATTCTTGGTCTTTCAAACTTAATTTCCCGACAATAATTGCCTCGGCTTTTTTACGTCTTTTTATTTTTGCCCTTTTGTGTTTGAAGGTACGATATATCTCCGCAAGCCGTTTATTAAACAGTTGCATTGTAACTATCAATACTAAAAATAATCCTATAATTAGGGATATGGGAATAGGAATCCGCATGTTAAATTTACCTTTTCTTACGTTTATTAATTAGTTCAAGCCCAAAATATTTACATACCCATGTAGGGTGGGCTTTAGCCCACGCGTTTATTTTTCCAACTGTTTTTTCCAGTAATTTATCTGCTCGGCCATTTGCGCAGGAGACGCCGCCGCTGCGGTCGCATAAGAATTCGCCACATTTTTTCCGCCCAAACACTGATAAATATCTTCACCGATAACTTCGGAATGTTTCCTGAATTCTTCGATGCTTGTCTGGGCAAGGCTTTTGTTTTCTTTTTCGCATTGAGCGACAAGACTGCCGACTATCCCGTGTGCCGTGCGGAACGGTATGCCCTTCTTAACGAGATATTCCGCCATCGCAGTCGCGTCGAGAAATCCCCTGTCCAGACCTGCTGAAATCTTTTCCGTCTTAAAGGTCGTGTTCTCGACTATCGCCCGCGCCATATCGATACAGGCCTCTATCGTATCCGAAGCCTTAAAGGTATGAACCTTATCTTCCTGCAAATCGCGGTTGTAGCCGCTTGGCTGCGCCTTAAGAATCGTCATAATCGCCATCAGCGAACCGTAAACGCTCCCCGTTTTGCCGCGGATAAGTTCGAGCATATCGGGATTGCGCTTCTGCGGCATCATACTCGAAGATGTGCAGAACGCGTCATCGATATGAATAAAATCGAACTCTGTCGTCGAGAAAACAATCCAGTCTTCCGCCAGTTTCGACAAATGCACCGAAATCAAACTGCAATCGAAGATAAATTCCGCGCAAAAATCTCTGTCCGACACTGAATCCATCGTATTATATGTAATATCCGAAAAGCCCAGCAGTCCGCAGACCTGCTTTCTATCCAGAGGCAGTGATGAGCCCGCTATCGCCCCGCTTCCGAGCGGCGAAAGATTCAAAAGCAGTCGGCAGTTTTTCAAACGCAGAAAATCCCGGTTGAGTTGTTCGACAAAACTTAAAATATACGCCGCGATGGAAATCGGCTGGGCCCGCTGAAAATGCGTATATGCAGGCATAATGTCGCTGGCATATTTTTCAGCGAGTTTTACGAATGCTTTTTGCAGCAGCGCGATTTTAGCCTGGATTATTTCTATTTCGTCCCGCATCCACAGCCGCATATCGGTTGCGACCTGGTCGTTCCGGCTTCGGCCAGTATGCAGTTTCTTTCCCGCATCGCCGATTTTCGCAATCAGCGCAGCCTCAATCGCCATATGAATATCTTCGTAGGTCTTATCGAATTTGAATTTGCCCTCGGCTATCTGGTGCGAAATCTCAATCAGGGCTTCTTTAATCTGTTTGAATTCGTCTTTCGTCAGGAGTTTTTGTTCGCAGAGCATCTCCGCATGGGCGATTGAGCCGACGATGTCGTATTTATAGAGCCGCTTATCGAACGAAAGCGATTCGACAAAATCGACAGCCAATGAATCGGTAGGTTTGCCCAGGCGATGTTCCCAGCTTTTTTGTGGTTCAGCCATAATTTTCTCCGTTTAAATGTATTTATGAGAAATTATAACCTTAAATTAATATGAATAAACACAAATTTTTTAAAATATATCTCTGTGAGCTCTGTGTTCTCTGTGGCTAAAAAATAAATTATCTCTGTGGCTCATTTTTCGGCCTTGTTTTCCACCTGCGGTGAATCCACCAGTATTGTGTCGGGTCTTTGCGAATCGAATCCTCGAACGCCCTCGTATATTCCTGCGTAATCCACAGCAGCGGGTCGTCCTTATCTTTCCATTCGTCCGGCATAATCAGCCGGGCAATTTCAATCTCGAAAAAGAACCGGTCGCCGACCCTCCTGCTGACGCCGACGCCTATCGGCAGGTTATATTGAATCGCCAGCAGTCCGAGGCTTTTGTATGTACTTGCCTTTCTGCCGAAAAAGTCCACGAATATTCCTTTTTTGCCCGCGTTCTGGTCCGCGATAAAACACAGTGCCGAGCCTTGTTTGACAATCTGCTCCATCTTTTCCGAAGCGCCTTTTTTATCGATGATTTTCTGCCCGTTTCTCTGCCGGACGTCATAAAGGTATTTATTCAGAAATTTATTATCGAAAGGCCTTGCGATACTGTAAATATCGAATCCGAATTCGCCCATCAGGTATCCCATAATCTCGAAATTGCCGTAATGCGCCGCCGCGAGCAGCAAAGGCTGTTTGCCCCGCATCATCCATTTTACACGCTCGACGTTTTTGTAGCAGGAATACTGCTCCCAGTTTTCTTTTCGTATCAGCCTTGGTGAAAAAACAATATCTACCGTCAGCATTACGAGATTTTCAAAACTGCGTATTCCCGTTTCCTCAATCCATTTATCGTCTTTATCCGGAAAACTCGTCCGCAGGTTTTCAATCGCCCGTTCTCTTCCTCTGGTGTAATGTTTCCACATCGCCCTGCCGAGAAATCGTGCGAATTTTAAAACCTTTTCGACCGGAAACAGGCAGATAAAGAACAGCAAAATGCGCAGCAGCACATAGACAAGCCACTGTTCGGCAACAGTCTTTTTGCGTTTATTGCGTTTTCTTTCTCGTTTTTCTTCTGCCATATTTTTTGTTTAGCCCCCGGACCTGCCTGTCCGTCCGTAGATTTATCGAAGGCGGGTGCCGGGGGTTTGGTTAGACTTTATTTTCCTGCGAACTGAACAATCATCGATTCGATTGCCGTTTGTGCCGTTGCCCTGCCGGTCTTAATTCCGTAATCTATCTCGGCAAGCTGCCTCAGCAAATCGCCGATTCTCTTCAGACCCGTCTTCTTAATAATACTAAAAAACTCCTGCTGGTTCCAGATACGCAATTTTCTCGCTATCGCGTCCGGCTTTTCGCCTTTCTGCACAAGCGCCGCCGCGCTGAACATCCTGCGAAACTGCCATGCGAACGCCCCCACCACCGTATATTCGGCTTCCTTATCAGCCTGGAACATTCTGCGAAGCTGCTCAATCGCCCTTCCTATATCCCCCGCCATCATCGAATCGATAACCTCGAACGCCCCGAACACCCTGTTTCGTCCGACAAGCTCGGCGATATCCTTTTCAGTTATTATTTTCGCCGAACCGGTATACGCCGCCAGTTTATCTATTTCGCACCGAAGCATCCCCGGCTCGTCGCCGGAAAGTTCGATAAGCATTTGCGCCGCGTCGTAAGAAAGATTTTTGCCCTGCCTGTCCTTGGCGTAATCGCGTATATAAGAAACAAGAGAGCTTGATTTTAATTCGGAAACTTCGAGCAGTTGCCCCTTCTTCGGCAGAATTTTCGCAAGCCGGGTATTCGACGCCCATTTCCCGACCGTCAGGATTAAAATACCGCTGGCCGCAGGATTTTCAAAATATTTTTCGAGAAGCTCCCGGTTATCGCTGACAAAATCATCGGCATCGGCAAGAACAACCACGCGTTTTTCCGCCAGAAACGGCAGAGTCCTCAGCTCATCGAAAATCTCCACCGCCGTAACCTTATCGGCCTCGGCCCGCCAAAGACACATCTGCATCTGTTCAGGCGTCAGCAGTTGATTAACCAGTGCCGTTACCTGCTCGGCGACAAGAAATTCATCCTTGCCCGCGACGACGTATATCGGCTTTGTATCTGTTTTTTTCATCAATGACATTTTTTCTACTTTTTATTTTAAAATCTGTGAAATCTGTGACTGAATTTTCATGGTTTTATTTAATTTTAATAACTAATGGATTCGCAATCAGTTTTGCGGTATTTTCAGCGAACGCGTTCCATTTCTCTTTTGTTTCGAACCCTGCTGTTCTGTTCCAGCCGGCGCCGGCATAATAGACAATCGAATTATTTTTCGCTTTCGCAAGTAAAAGGTAATTTTCCCCGTCATCCGCGGTTTTTCCCATCGCCGCCTCTTTCGGCAGGATAACTCCACATCCGATTATGCCAAACCTCGG
Organism: Phycisphaerae bacterium; assembly: GCA_041652575.1. Lineage (NCBI taxonomy): Bacteria > Pseudomonadati > Planctomycetota > Phycisphaerae > Phycisphaerae bacterium. Next base: position 105,515 of record JBAZHC010000011.1, read on the forward strand.
CTCCGCGTCTTCCCATGTACTAAGTACGCGTTTATTTTTCGAATACGCTGCTTTTCTGTTTCTTTCTTTTTTCGTAACTCCGACCGCAAACGTAATATCTTTCACATCAGCGCCGAATCTGCTTTCGATACGGTTAAAATTCGAGCTTATATCGAGACTGATTCTCTTTACTTCGCCGATTTTTTTGCCGCCCATATCCCACGGCTTGTAGCTCAGTTCGAAAATCGTCCTGATTGGCCCGTTTGCGATTATTTTCCACTGATAATAATTTTCCGACATCAGCAGTTTACCATCGAACCATACTCCCAGTCCTCCGCATCCGAGCGTTGACCCGATATTATAAAAATCGATAGCCATTGGGTTATCATGGTGATAATAATCGTGCCCCTTGGCGTACAAATCCAGCATCACCGGCCTTTTGGCCTTTTTCATCCAGACATCGATTCCGCTGCTTGTCAGTTCGGTCCTCTGCAGTTCCTGCCCGTACATTCTGAACCCAAGTTTATCGTTTTCCCACGCGAAATCGTCTTTTCGCTGCGGTATATAATTGGCGACCGCTCCGTATTCGAGTTGAACCTGATTCGTTGCGTTAGCCTCGGTTATCTCGAACAACTGAACCTGTTTCGCTTTGAAATCCGATTGAAAGATTAATTCATCGTTTGTCCCGTCGCCGTTTTCGTCCATTAACTGACAGGGAATGAATTTTTTCAGATTATCGCTGTAAACAGCGGGTTTAATTTTTTCAAAACCGGCCTGCGGTGAGCTTGTCGAATCCGCCAGTTTGCTTAAATCGATTGAAATCGTCTCACAGCTTCTGCTTTCATTCAGAGGATTTATTACTTTGATTTTGATATTTTCCCCTGCCGCGACTTCCTGCACCATACAGAAAATGCCAAATATCGCCGCAAAAATCACCATCAGTTTTTTCATAATTTCACTCCTTTTATTTCATCAGGATTCAATCATTTACCTGTTTTAATTGATATTATCGGCAGGAAATCAGAATTGTCAATGATATATCTATGACGTTATTTCTGGGTTCAGAGCCCAAGCGATAGCGCAGGGAGAATAATATATTTAGCCCCCGCCGCTTGAGGCGAGGATATTTAACCAGCCATTCCATGGCGGATTTGCCCGAATTATATCTCTTTTTCTTTCAAACTCAATTGAAAACTTGCCCCGCCTGTAATCTCATTTAGCCGCCGCCACTCGGGGCGGCGTTGTTCTTTCTATTCTATATATCCAAGCATCAGCGAGACAAGTTCTATCTTGCTACTAAGATAACCGAGTGTAGAATTTGTAATTTCACCTTCAAAATTATTAATCAGACGCATAGATCTGTCCAATAATTCCCCCAAATTTTCAGAAGACATCTTTTTAATCCTCTCTGACAAATATTCGGGTTGTGTCAGTTCCTTTTTTGTATACAACAATGTCATCTGATAATGTGCAATATCACGCCAATTTTGGGGAGAAGCTGCAAAAAGATACGCTTCAACAAAAATACCTTGACGTGTATTTAGGAGAACTTCTCCTTGAGGTTGTTCAAGAATATACTCCATTATTTTTTCGCTATTACATTTTCCAGTAACATATCGATGGTATAATTTACTGTTAGCCAACTTTAATACTGCCAAAACAGCAAGTAGAGGTGGATATATGAAATGATCCTCCTTTGTGTTCATATAGGCAAGAACAAACATTTTACAGCAATGTTCAATATCTCTTAGTGAGAATTGAAAACAAGCACAAAGTTTTGCAAAGATATCGCTCAAAATACGCTTATCATCCAACTGTCCCTTGGTTGCTTGAAGACGCTTTTGAAAATACTCATTAAGGCCAAATTGGTTAAAAATATGTGAACAAAAAACTTCAATATTTGGTACCGGTAAAATGAATTCCATATCAATGAAACGCCTCAGGTAACCATTTACATCCATATCTTGGCCATAGATGCATTTTATCGAATGGCCAAGTTGCTCCCTATCTGTCCCAAGAACAAATACTATACCTGCGATACTAAACAAATGCTTAATCTTCTCGAGTAGTTCTATGGCAAATATTGGTTTGCACCTATCAAGTTCATCAACAATAATAACAAGTGGTTTGCCATCCTTGGATATTTTTTGAGCAAGTTCCTCAAGACGTTTCATTAAATCCTGTAGTTTTTCGCCGGCAACAAGATATTCATCAACTGCCTTTTCAGAAATTGAATGTAATTGTTTTTCGTCTAAATCAATTACACCTGCACTCATTGTTCGTACGGCATTAAAAACAGTATTTTTGAATATTGGAGCCACACAATTTTTTACTGTTTGGGCAATTTCCTTAAAATCTGAGTTTTTAAGGTCTTTCCATATTTGGCCAATTAGGGCTATGAGAGCATCATCGCAATAATCATCTTCCCATGCACTAAAGTAAATTGTGGTAAAACCGCTATTTTGCAAGCTTTGTTTCCACATCTTCAAAAAAACCGTTTTACCTGTACCCCATCCGCCATTTATATTGATAACTAATTGGCCGGATATATTTTGTACTAAATTTGTCAGAGAGTCCGCACATTTTTTCCTATCAAGTTTATCGTTGGCAAAAGGATTATCTTTAGGAATTACAAATTCTGAACTTCTTATCTTAACACTCATTTAATATTCCTCTGTGCGCTCTGTGTTCTCTGTGGCTAAAAACAATAAAATCAGGCCTCGGCCAAAGGCCGAATTCCACAATTTAAAATTAAAAAATAAGAATTAAAAATTTTTTTCGTGTCTTCGCTGAAGCGAAGCGGAAGCCCCCGAATCTTCTGGAATTTTATTCCTTGAAAATAAAATTCAGAGGGGGTGCCTCTGTGGTGAAAAAAATTCGTCCCAAGAAGCACCTTACTTATTCCTTTACTTCCGGCTTTTCGTCAGCCTCATCATTCGGCTGTTCCTCGACTGATTCTGCTGAAGTCGGCTCATTCGTTTCCGCCGCTGCCGTTTCGCCTGCTTCGTCTTTATCTTCTTTGACAACTCGTTCGACAGCGACGACTTTATCGTCTTCGTCGAGTTTTATAAGGCGTACGCCCTGCGTATTTCTGCCTATTTCACGAAGTTCATCCAGTCCTGTTCGGATGATAATTCCCTTTGCGGTGATAATCATAATATCATCGTCGTCTTTAACGGTCTTTATCGCGACAACGCTCCCGTTGCGGTCGGAGGTCTTGATATTGATTAGTCCGATACCGCCTCGATGCTGCGCCCGGTAATCTTCCAGTTCCGTTCGTTTTCCGTATCCTTTTTCGCAGACCGTCAGAAGCGATGCCTGTTGTTCCGCCACAACCATATCCACGACGCAATCGCCTTTGCGAAGATTAATTCCTTTAACGCCTCGTGCCGAGCGTCCCATTGGTCTTGCCTGTGATTCTTCGAATCGCACGGCCATTCCGTCTTTGGTGCCGAGAATAATATGGTTTTGACCGTTTGTCAGTGCGACGCTTATAAGGTCGTCGTTCGGGTCGAGTTTTATCGCGATGATTCCGCTTGCCCGCGGATTTGCGTAAAGTTCCAGCGCAGATTTTTTAATAACGCCGTTTCGCGTTGCCATCACGAGGTTTCGTTCGTCGAATTTGTTGACGTTTATAATCGACGCGATTTTCTGGTCGCCCATATTCAGAAGATTGGCGATGCTTCTGCCCTTGCTCTGCCGCGTAAGCTGCGGAATATTATACACCTTCAGCCAGTAGCACTTGCCGCGATTTGTGAACACCATCAGGTAATCGTGTGTTGACGCCGTGAACAGCGATTCGATAAAATCGCCTTCGCGCGTATCCGAGCCGATTATTCCCTTGCCGCCTCTTCCCTGTTTGCGGTAGGTATCGACCGGCATTCGTTTGACGTATCCGCCGTGACTTACCGTAACGAGAACTTCCTCGTCGGCGATAAAATCCTCGACGTTGAATTCTTCGTTTTCTTCGGCGATTTCCGTCCTGCGTTTATCCGCGTATTTTTCCTTAATTTCGTAAAGGTCTTCGGTGATAATATCCAGCACGAGTTTCTCATCGGCCAGAATCGCCTCGTAGCCGCGTATTTCCTCGACAATATCGGCGTATTCTTTGCCGAGTTTTTCGATTTCAAGACCTGTCAGTCTTTGAAGCTGCATACTCAAAATCGCGTCGGCCTGCGGCCCCGTCAAAAACTGGTCTTCCGAAGTCGCCTGTTTTGCGAATTCTGCCGGCAGCAGTTTTTTCAGCGTTTCTGATTCGACCAGCCGCAGTGGCTTTTTCATCAAATTCAGTTTTGCCGTCGGTGCGTCAGGCGATTTCTTTATCAGCTCTATTATCTCGTCGATATCGCTTACCGCCAGGATTAGGCCTTCAAGGATATGTGCCCTGTTCCTGCATTTTTTCAGAAGGAATCTCGTGCGTCTGCGGATTACATCTTTGCGATGGTCGATAAACAGTCCGAGCATCTGTTTTATATTGAGTGTTTCCGGCCTGTTATTGACCAGTGCGACATTTGATACCGCGAAAGTGCTTTGCAGCGGCGTGTACTTATAAAGTTTATTGATTGCGACCTGTTCTTCGGCGTCTTTTTTAAGTTCGACGACGATTCGCATTCCGTTTCTGTCCGACTCATCTCTGACGTCGCTGACTTCCGGCAGCAAATCATTTTCCACCAATTCCGCAATTTTCGCCACAATCGATGTCTTGACGACCATATAAGGAATTTCGGTGATGACGATATGCTTTCGGCCCTTCTTGGTCTCTTCGATATCAGCCTTGCCGCGAACGGTCAAATGTCCTTTGCCGGTCGAATACGCATCGCGAACTCCTTTTCTGCCGCAAATGATTCCGCCGGTCGGAAAATCCGGTGCGGGCAGTACCTTCATAATATCCTTAAACCCGCAGTTCGGGTCTTTTATCTCCAATAGCAGTGCATCGCAGACCTCGCCTAAATTGTGAGGCGCAAGATTCGTCGCCATTCCAACCGCGATGCCCGTCGAGCCGTTTACCAGTAAATTCGGAAACCTCGACGGCAGAACCGTTGGCTCGGTCCTCGTTTCATCGTAATTAGGTACGAAATCTACTGTATCGCGATTCAAATCGTCGAGCATTTCCATCGCTTCTGCCGACATCCGAGCTTCGGTATATCGCATCGCTGCCGGCGGGTCATTGTCGATACTTCCAAAATTTCCCTGCGGGTCGACCAGTGTATGCCGCATATTCCAGTCCTGACCCATTCGAACCAGCGTCCCATACGTCGCCTGGTCCCCATGCGGGTGATAATTACCGCCGGTATCGCCGACGATTTTTGCGCATTTTCTGTGCTTGCTGCGAGGGCCGAGATTCAAGTCGTTCATCGCGACCATTATTCGCCTCTGCGAGGGCTTCAAGCCGTCCCTAACGTCCGGCAATGCACGCGAAACTATAACGCTCATCGCGTAATTCATATACGAATTCTTCATCTCTTCGAGAATCCGTATGTCTTCAACCCGTTCCGTTTTTTTTGGTTCGTCCATAGTTCAATCCATTAGAATTCAGAACACAGAATAAGGAATCCCGAAAAGTCGGAATGATTTTTTATGCCTACTGGCTACTGTATTCTGACTACTGTGTACTTTCGCTAATTCCTTTTCTGACAAATATTTATAGCTTATGGTTAATTGCGAAGATTCGCAACAATTTCAAGCCCTATAATGTATTCCAATACCTATTTGAAGTCAAGAAATTATATCGTGAAATTAACCACGATCCACCGTCGCTAAGGGACTATGGCGGACAAGTTGCGCGGATTATGCGGATTTAATTCACCACGTCCACCTGCAGCGGATAAAAATGGACATGAATTATTTAGCCACCCCGATGAGATAGCCGAAGCGTCATCTCACGGGGCAGGCGCCGAACACGGAGAACACAGAGATATTCAGACACGGAACAACACAGATTGAAAATTTCACCACGAATAAACACGAAGTATTGCTTCAACTAAGCAATAAATTTATATTACTATGCTCGTATGCAGTATACTGCATACGAGCATAGATACTTAGATACTTAGATACTTATACGCTTTCCATTTAATTTTCGTGCTTTAACCACGTGGCATTGCAGATTGTTTGGAATTGATTTGATGAGATTTTGTTCCATGCCATCGAAGCAGCATCGAATATCTGCTGGTAATCATCATAAGC
>JBAZHC010000012.1 GCA_041652575.1 Phycisphaerae bacterium
CGGCGGATGCCGAGTTTATAGCTTCTACAACCGGAGCCAATGCGAATATTACATTTGACCAGGCCGGCGGCGGCGATTTGACGGTAACATCTGCCACTACGGTCAATGGCGATATAGATATAAGTGTAGACAGCGGCGATTTGACGGCCACGCTGATAACGGCCGGAGACGATGGTAATATCCTGCTGGATACAACTACCAGCGGGAACATAAGGCTTGGCGCGGTTAATGCCGCGGCGGATGATGTTACGCTGGACAGCGTCGGCTCTATTCTGGATAACAATGCCGGGCTGAATAACATTACGGCGGCAGTTCTTAACATAACCGGCGCCACGACGATAGGCGCCTTTGACAGTGTTATCGATACAGACATAGACACATTGAATCTGTCGGGCGTTACCGGAGCGGCGTATTTCCTCGAGGCGGCCGGAATAGACCTTCTTGCGGTAAATACGGGTGGATATTTAAGTGTCCAGACGACGGCCGGGAACATAACGGCTACGAATGTTGACACTTCGGACGACGATGTATTACTGACATCTGCGGGCAATATAATAGTGGTTGATATTGCTGTTGACGGAGCGACAGTAACACTTGATGCCGATGGTTCGATAACGGCCCCCGGCGATGTTGCTGGAGTAACGGCCGGTACATTGACAATAACGGATGCGACATCTGTAGGCACCGGGACTGGCGCTGATGCCGGTTTTGACACGAATGTAGACACATTGAATATGAGTAATGTTGACGGCGCCAGTTATATAGTAGAGGATGACGGTATAACTCTCGGTGCTGTGAATGTGAATGGTCTTGTGAATGTCCAGGCGCTGCTTGGCGACATAGCGGCCACATCTGTAATAACCAGCGATGACGATGTTACGCTGACATCGACTGTGGGCGCGATAACGGTTGGCGTAATAAATGCCGGCGGCGGGACGGCGACCCTGACGGCAGCGACGACGATAAACGATGCATCTGCTGATGAAGAGACGGACATAACTGCGGCGAGCATTAATCTTGACGCAGTTGACGGGATAGGCGCCACACAGAAGCTCGAGTTGTCCGGCACGACTATAGATGCTGATACGACTGGAGCCGGCGCTGCGAGTATTATATTGAGCAACATTACAACCACGGCGGCTACACTTACCGGCTTTACGACGGTTGGCGATGAGGCGGTTATTACGTTCTCCCAGACCGGCGGCGGCGATTTGACGGTGACATCTGCCACTACTGCTGATGGCGATATAACGGTATCAGTGGATGACGGCGATTTGACGGCCACCGTGATAACGGCCGGCGACGATGGTAATGTTAATTTGAGCACTACGACCGGCGGCGATATAAAGCTTGGCGTAGTTACGGCGGCGGCGGACGATGTTACATTGACATCGGCCGGCGCTATAACGGATGAGAACGTCGGTACCAATAATATACTGGCCGATGTTCTTCACATCCTCGGCGCAACTACGGTAGGAACGGCGGGCGATTATATAGACACGACGATAACGACGCTTGAGATGAGCGGAGTAAGCGGAGCCAGTTTCATACAGGAAGTTGATACACTCGTATTGAATCCTGTTAACGTGGGCGGCGCGGTAACGATAGCGACTACGGCCGGGCCTATAACGGCGACGAGTGTAATAACCAGTGACGACGATGTTACCCTGACGGCTGCGACCGGTATTATAGTTGGCAGTATAGATGCTGACGGCGGTACGGTTGGCGATGGCGGTACGGTAACACTGACGGCTCAGAGCGGCACGATAGTGGACGCAGAGGCCGGCGAAGACACTAATATTGATATTCAGGCCGGTAATATAGTATTGAATGCAACAGGGACTATAGGCAGTGTAGCTGCAGGAGCCCTTGACACGCAGGTAACCAGTTCGCTGATAGAGGCGTATACGACCGGCGATGCGGCGCATATAGATTTGGACAATACATCGACGGCGGATGCCGAGTTTATAGCTTCTACAACCGGAGCCAATGCGAATATTACATTTGACCAGGCCGGCGGCGGCGATTTGACGGTAACATCTGCCACTACGGTCAATGGCGATATAGATATAAGTGTTGCTGTTGCTGATATGACAGTATTGACGATAACGGCCGGCGATGATGGCGATGTGTCTTTGGATACAACTACCAGCGGCGATATTCTGCTCGGCGTTGTAACGGCAGCAGGCGATTTGATAACTATCAATTCCGCCGGTGCAATAGATGATGATGAAGTCGGGTCAGGTTCAGATAGTACTATAGACCTGATAGCCAGTGAACTTAATCTTGATGCGGCTACAGGAATAGGAACAACTGAAGAAATCGAGACGGCTGCGACGACGATAGACGCGGATACGACAGGCAATGCTGCACATATAGATTTGGACAACTATCTTGCTACAACAACAACATTAACCGGCATCTCAACCTTAGGTACTAATGCAAATATTACGTTCGACCAGTTCGGTGTTGCCGGAACTACCGGAACATTGGTAGTAACAAGCGCGACAACTGTCAGCGGTAATATAGACATCAGTTCTGAGGGCGGAAATATCACGGCCGCTACCGTTACGGCAGGCGGTGCCGGTAATGTTTCGATAGATACCACAATCGCGGGTGATGTTACGGTAGGGACAACTGCTACGGCTGCGGATGGGTTTATAACGATAACTTCGGCAGGCGCGGTGACAAACAACGGGACGATAGGCACCGGTGCCGGTTATGACAATTACATAGAGATAACTGCTGCCGATGAGGTTACTAACAATGATACTATACAGACTATCGGTGGTGATAGTTATATAAAGATAACGGCTACCGATGGATTATTTAACACGGCCGGTTCGACTATATATACTAGTGGTAATGACAGTTACATAGAGATAACGTCTGCTGATGTGGTGACTAACGCTGGTGATATAGAGACCGCAGGTAATTACAGTTATATAGAGATAACAGCCACTGATGATGTAACTAATGCTGCCAGTGCAACGATAGAAACGAGCGGCCATGACAGTTGGATAACGATAGCGACAGACGGCAGTGTAACGAACAATTCGACGATAACCACTACCGGCGCTGAAGATAGCGACATAACGATAACGGCTGGTGAAGGTGCTGATGATGATGTCGAAATCGGCGTAGCTGCTAATGGAACGGTACAGGCAGATTACAGCGACATTACGATTACTGCCGGCGGCGATTTGCTGATTGGTAATGCCGGCAATGATATAGAAGGTTATATAACGACGGCCGAAGTCGGCGGCAACGGCGATATCAAGATAACCGTTGAGGGCAATGTGGTTATGGCGGATACCGATGATGATGACAGTATAGTAAATGCCGGCGGCTGGATACATATTGACCCTGTAGATGTAACGATAGATGGCGACGGTCTTGAGGCTGTTGAGTTTATAAAAATAGAAGCAACCGGCACTGTAACGAATAATGCGACGGTAACAACTACCGGCACTGACAGTTACGTAACAATAGATGCCGGCGATATAGTACAGGACGGCGATATTACTACGCCGGTCGGCAGTCTTGAGTATGTTACATTAAAGGCAACTGCCGGAGCGGTAGCTACCGGAACTATAACCGATACTACCGATGAAAATACAGATATTACTACGACAACGCTGAATATTACCGGCGCAACGGCGATAGGTACTGACGCCGGCGGTGACCCGACAGATTACGGCAATGATTGGCTGGATACGGATGTAACAACGCTGAATATCTCCGGTGTTGACGGCAGTACGTTTGTTCTGGAGAACGATGCTCAAGGTGATGATATCAGACTCGGAACTGTAGATATTGACCTTGCGGATGACGAAGACTTTGCTGTTTATGCACTTAGTCCGGCGATGATTACAGTACACTCGGTTGATGCGGCTGCCGGAACGACTACGCTATATGCGGCAGGAGGATTTATCAGAGATGCGGACAGTGATACGCTTACGGATATCGCTTCCGCTTCGATTTACCTTTATGGATATCGCGGTATTGGATTAGTAACTAATGCCCTCGAGACGTCAGCGACGACGATAGAGGCCTACACTGTGGAACCTGATCCTGATGCTGATATCTATATAGATAATGTTCTTAGTACGCCGGCATCTACTACTACCTTGACGGCTTCTACCGTGGGTGTAGGTGCGGATATTGTATTTAATCAGACCGGCGGCAGCGATTTGATAGCACAATCGGTAACGACAACTGGTGGCCATATAACCATAACTGTCGATGATGCCGATTTGACAGCGACAGTAGTAACGGCCGGTGGTGCTGGTTATGATGTTGCACTGACGACAACCGATAGCGGCGATATAAAGCTTGGTGTTGTTACCGCTGCAGACGATGAGGTAACTTTGACGGCTGCCGGTGCCATCACAGATGAAAATGGCGGCACTAACAACATTCTGGCTGATGTTCTCCATATAATGGAAGCAACGACGGTCGGAACAGTTACAGATTATATTGACACGACGATAACCACACTTACGATGGCGACAGGTGTAAGCGGTGCCAGTTACATACTGGAATCTGCCACACTGATAATGAACCCGGTTAATGTAAATGGCGCGGTAACGGTACAGACGACAGCCGGGTCTATAACAGCTACAAATATTGATACCAGCGATGACGATGTAACTCTGACTGCTGCGACAAGCATTGTTGTCGGCAACATCGATGTAGATGCCGGCACGGTCGGCAGCGGCGGCAAGGTTACGCTGATTGCCCAGAACGGCTCGATAACGGATGCTGAGGCCGGCGATGATGGAAATGTAGATATAGAAGCCGGTGATATAGTACTGAGAGCTACTGGAACCATTGGCGATCCCGATAGTTGGCTTGACACTCAGATTACCAGAGGCGACTCATCTTCTACGATAGAGGCATATACAACCGGCGATGATGCTACTATAGATATTTATAATACCTCGGTAGCGAATGATGAAGTTGCATTGATTACTTCGACTGCCGGTACAGATGCCCATATTACCTTCTATCAGGACGGCGGCGGCGATTTGACGGTCACATCGGCTACAACGGTCAGCGGCGATATTGATGTAACCGTTGACGAGGGCGATTTGACGGCGGTGGCGGTAACTGCCAGCACCAGCGCAGCGAATGATGGGGATGTGTATTTGTATACAACCGATGATAGTGTTAGTGGTATCCTTGGCGATATCCTTCTTGGTGTTGTGAAGGCAGAAGGCGATTATATAGAGATTGATTCGGTCGGTGCGATAGATGATGATGAGACAGGGTCAGGTGCAGATGATGTGATAGATTTGATAGCCAGTGAACTTAATCTTGATGCGGCAAGAGGCATCGGAACAACTGAAGCGATTGAGACGGCAGCGACGACGATAGACGCGGATACGACAGGCAATGCCGCTCATATAGATTTAGACAACTATCTGGCTACAGCGACTGAACTGACCAATTTCACAACCTTAGGCACTAACGCTAATATTACGTTTGACCAGTTCGGTGTTGCCGGAACAACCGGAACATTGACAGTAACAAGCGCGACAACTGTCAGCGGTAATATAGACATTAGTTCTGAGGGCGGGAATATCACGACCGTGACGATTACTGCTGGCGGTGCCGGCAATATATTAGTAGATACTACAATTGCAGGCAATATAACGGTTGGTACCCTGACAGCGACCGATGCGGGTACGACGACCATTACAGACGATACGGTATACATTAATTCGGCCGGTACGATTCTGGACGATGGCGTCAATACTACAAAGATTGTGGCTGACGCTACGGACCTGACGGCGGATGCCGGTATCGGAGTTGCGTCTGCAACAGGCCAGATTGACACCGATGTGGATTATCTGGCAGCTCAAACTGAGAACGGCGATATAATAATAACTGAGTCGGGAGCTAATGGTAGTGCCGATGAAGACCTTATATTGCGGGATGTAGAGGCTACGAACGGCAGCATTGTTCTCGAATGTACTTATGGCGGTATGACACATGAGGCCGGCAGTACTATCACGGCTGGTGCAAGTACTCTGACAATGATACAGGCAGAAACAATAGACCTGTCAATCTTTACATTTACCAATCAGAAAAACACACATCTTATGCTGTCCAGCACCGAGGGTTGGGTGTCGGTAATAGACCTGGCTTATGGTGTAACCTACACTGATGCCTATGGTATAACTCTTGGCGGTAAAAACGAAAATGCCGCAGACCAGTGGAAGTCCATACAGGCAAAAGCTTATGGCAATATCCTGCTTGAAGGTTCCGACCTTGTCAGAGACATAGTGCTTGGTGTCCATGCAGGCGGCAATCCGTTTGACGCAGCACATACTTTTGGTAGTGGAACAGTTGGTGTCCTGACTGCTACAAATGGTGGTGTGTCGGTTGTGAAATCGACTGCTGGTACAATATATACGTACGGCCATACCACACTCGATTATGTTACGATAAGCGGCTATTCCGATACGACAGGTTCCAATGAATATGGAGTTCTTCTGCCTTATATCGAAGCCGGCGAAGTCGCCAATCAGAGGGCAGCTATTGTACTTGTCAGTGAAACTGAAACCCTCGAATTGAGTTCGCATGCCACGTTGAACGCTGATGGAACATATGCAGCATACGGTTCTGGTACAGTTGACGACCGCGACGGCATCAACTTCTTGGATAACCTGTTATCGGAAAGTTCCGGCATGTTCCCGGGCGAGCCGTTTGATTTGGCAATTTACCTCAGCAGTTATCAGCCCGGACATGACACGGGTCTTTACAACCCAGTCTCTCAAACAGGCGAAAATGTAGTGATGAACGCATCGGTCTATACTCTCGCAGAAAATGCAGCGGTAGTTATCGATGCGTACGATACGATAACGTATGGAAGTACATTCAAAGCTTCTCCTGGATTTGTCGCAGGGGATGGACAGGTATTAGAGGTAAGTTCCAGAATTACCGAAACAATTCAAGACGCCTGGAACCTCGGCACAATACCAGAGCCGGATGTTGATTCGTTTGCAGACGGCCTGTTGCCTTCGTGGTTCGGTGGCGACCACTATGTGTTACGAGGCGGCGAGAAAGATGCCTGGGTACTCCAGTTTATCGACCCGGTTCCGATTCCGCCACCGGTATTCTATCTGCCAAAGGACCATAATGAAGTAATGGTAGATTGCAATGAGCTGAAGATATGGACGGCTAATGAACTTGGCTTGAAGGAAACTCAGGTTTATTTGATAGAAGATACTATTGCTCAGTCAACAGATGCAACACATGAACAACTGTGTGAAATGTGCGAAGCTCTTAACGAACTTGCAAAAACCCTGAGCGATGCTGATGGGACACGGCTTGCGGCCTTGAGCGACGTAGTTAACGAACTTGCTCCGGGTTCATCGTCCAAAGAGCTGACTTATGAACAAATGGTATTGATTGTGTCTGTCTTGTCCGAACATGCTGACGATGGTACTCGTTATGCCGTTGCCAGAGAATGGTTTGGCGCTATGTCCGCCTATGTAAATATTCTGAATAAAGAATTTGGCTGGTCAAGAGACAAAGCTATCGAATTCGCTATGCGTAAATATGCATCGAAACTGATGGTAAACAATCCGAGAGCTGCTACAGTTGTTTGGATGTATTTGGAGCAATAGTTTAAGTGCAGTAACGCTACGGGAGAACAACCTGCAGCGTATGAATAAACGCCGAAGATGGCGGATAATGGGAAACTTATAATTAAAATGCTACGTCTGAGAGGGCGTAGCATTTTTCTTTTTCCATCCTGTACAGTGTAAACAGGCAATCACATGGCAAGCTTCATTAGTCAGCGATGGCGTTACCACTGAACCGATTATACTCTCGCTGAAACAGGGCCAATTTCAGTGGAATAGACTATTGAAATGGTTGTTTTTTTTAATCCTTATGCTATAATAATTAAAGATTAAAACCTTAAAAACAAAGCGAATATCCGGATTGTTACTTTTAGCAGTTCCATATTAATATGTTAAGGTGATATTATGGCAAAAGTTTTTCTTAAAGATGTCAAAAAAATCTACGATAACGGCTTTGTAGCGGTCAAAGACGCCAATCTTGATATTATCGACAAAGAATTCATGGTAATAGTAGGGCCATCCGGCTGCGGTAAAACTACAACACTGCGAATGATAGCAGGGCTTGAAGAAATCACTGATGGAACTATTGCTATTGGCGATCGAGTTGTTAATGACGTTCCGCCTAAAGACCGGGATATCGCTATGGTTTTTCAAAACTATGCACTATATCCTCATATGACAGTATTTCAAAACCTGGCTTTTAGTCTGAAACTTCGCAAATATCCCAAGGCTGAAATAAAAAAGCGTGTCGCAGAAGCTGCGGAAATGCTCGATATAAGTAATCAGCTTGATAAAAAACCCAAAGCTCTTTCCGGCGGTCAGCGTCAGCGTGTCGCACTGGGACGAGCAATAGTTCGTAATCCGGCAGCATTTTTATTCGATGAGCCATTGAGCAATCTCGACGCGAAACTTCGTGTAACAACCCGCGTCGAATTAAAAGCATTACATCGCAGGCTCAATACTACCTCAATCTATGTAACACACGACCAGGCTGAAGCAATGACGCTCGGCGACAGGATATGTGTTATGTATAACGGGGAAATACAGCAGGTGGCACCGCCGATGGAAGTTTATGACAAGCCTGTCAACCGTTTTGTGGCCGGTTTTCTGGGTACTCCTCCGATGAATTTCTTTAACGGCAGGATTCGTGTCAAAGACGGCAAGGCGGCGTTTGTGATGAGTGACGGCGATGCAATTGTACTGAAAAGTGCCGGTGATAAATTTAAATCTTATGTTGACAAAGAAATGGTATTGGGCGTCAGGCCTGAGCATTTGACGGTCGAACCATTAGCAGGACAGACTGATAACGGCATCAAATCGAAAGTCAATATAATTGAACCGCTTGGCGACAGAAAAGATGTATACCTGGTCAGCGCATCAGGCCAAAAGTTCATTGCTAATCTTGACCCGCATACAGCTATAGATATTGACCATCAGGTTACTATGTATGTTGACATATCCAAAGCACACGTATTCGAGCCGGGTGAGACCGGAAGAAATGTAACGTTTGGTATGCGTTAAACCATTGACGCAGGAGAAGAAACGGTAAAAATGGAAGACAATGTCATTGCCAAACTTAGGGAGATATCGGAAAAATCAGGCATTGACATCAAAGGCGCAAAAGTCAGGCAGACCTCATCACGTTTCTGCTTTGGTGTTGAACACGGGGATTATAACGGAACGGAACTGTTCGGCGTCGGCACAGACAGATTTATATGGTTTGCCTATAAACCCAACGGAAGCAATCGAACAAGAATTTACAGTGGCAATTTTCCACAGGCCGGTGTAATTGAATTTCAGCATAATAATATACCCGCTCCGCGAACCCCTGAGATTTCCAATACGTGGGCAAGATTTCCTTATGGCGTGGATTATATACTTCATAAACGGGGATTTGATTTAAAAACCGGAATTGATGGAGTTATTTACGGCAATATTCCCGGCGGAGGAATGTCTCGAAGCGCTTCTTTGACACTGAATTTGCTGCTTTCAATTCTTGATGTAAACCAAATAAAGATTGATAACCCGTTTGATATAGTCAGTATGGCACAGACCGTAGAGAATGAGTATATAGGTTCGCCTTGCGGGCAACTGGATCAAATAATGATATTGTTCGCCAAAGAGGGAATGGGAACATATTTCAATCCGAAAAAGCAAAGCATAAACTATATCCCACTTGGCTCCGGCAGCGAGGAATTGAGGCTCGTGGTGATGGATACAGGCACAGACAGGCCGGGGCTTGATAAATCAACTTATAAGATAAGACGGGCCGAATGCGAAGCGTTTGTCGAATTAATCAAAAGAGCAGGCTTTGGGATAACCTGCCTTGCTGATGTGAGAGAAGAAAAGATGTATCAGCAGATTCTTGATAAGTTTACCGGTTCAAATCCGGACTATTGCGACAGGCTGAAGTATATCTATAAGGCACAAAAAAGATTTTATAAATTATTAGATGCATGGAAAGCCGGTGATATTAAGACCATAGGTTCAATATTTCGAGAAGATGGGATAGGACTGAGAGATGAATATAAAATTTCCGGTCCTGAACTTGAAGCTATGTGCGATATTGCTCGAACAGTTCCGGGGGTATTGGGGGAAAGAATGCTCGGCGGCGGCGATAAAGGAGCATCCGGGGCTATTGTTATGGCAAATAGCGTTGATAAACTAAAAGCTGCTGTTGCGGCAGAATATCCGAGGCTTTATCCTGAATTTTCAAAAAAATATGCCGTTCATATCTGTAAAATGGTAAACGGTGTAGAAGTTTACGAGGATATATTTTAATCCCAGTTTCAATCCTTTGTATGCGCGGAAAATTGTGCTGCAGTGCTGAGACCTGCGGCAATTTCCGGAATAATTCCTTTGCGGACATATATCGGGTGCATCTGCTGCCGAATAGCTGGAAGCTTTTTGGCGAAAATAATCATTATTACAATAGTCAAAATTCCGCTTATCAGTAAAGTATGAGGTGTGCCGATATAATGGGCTGAGATTCCCGCCAACAGACTGCCGAAAGGTGATATGCCTATAAATGACATTACATGAAGACTTAATACCCGACCCCGCATATTATCGTCAACTAAAGATTGAATAATCGTATTAACGGAGGCCATCTGCACCATTAATCCAAATCCCGGCATGGCAATCAGTAAAAGCGACAGCCATAGATTTGTCGAAAACGAAAAACCAATAACACCTGCTGCGAAAACGCCTGCAGCGATAACAACGACAGTGTCGAGGCCATGTACGGATTTTCGCCTTGCAAGAAATAAGGCCCCGATGAAAGCGCCGATTCCGGTTGACCACAAAAGTAAACCATAAGTTTGTGGTCCTCCATGAAGTATGCTTTTGGCGAAAACGGGCATTAAAATACCATACGGCATTGCAACAAGACTCATTCCTGCCGTATATAAAAGAATAGACCGTATAGGCATAAAATTAAACGAATAAGACAGTCCATCTTTAATGCCGGCAAGCATTGCACCGTTGTGTTTTGCTTCACCTGAGCGGGGCAGTCTCATAGCGATAAGGGACCAAATAACAGCTATGAAACTTACCGCATTAATAAAGAAACAAGATGCTTCACCGACTCTGGCTATCAAAAAGCCTGCTACCATAGGGCCGATTTGTCTCGCAATATTAAAGATGAGTGAATTAAGAGCGATAGCATTCGGCAAATCGTTCTTATCGTCAACCATTTCCACTACAAAAGCCTGCCGCGTCGGCATATCGAACGCATTAACTATCCCAAGAAAAATAGAAAGCAGGATAACCCGAGTTGTTGTTACGGTATGCGTTGCGACAATAAGCGCAAGCATAAAAGCCTGAAACATCGCAAGGATTTGAGTTATGATTATAATTTTTCGACGCGGCCAGCGATCGGCAAAATCCCCGCCAATGAGCGAACCCAATAAAATGGGAATCTGGCCACAAAAAGAAACAAGTCCGAGATAAAATTCTGAGCCGGTAAGTCTGTACACCAGCCATCCAATTGCCGCCATCTGCATCCAGGTGCCAATAACCGATACACCCTGACCCGCAAAAAAGAGTCTGTAATTTCTATGCTTTAAGGCTCGCAGCATTAACCTTAAATTGCTCTTTTGCTGCGAACCGTTGTTATTTATCATTTTTTATCCTAATCCGAGGTAAATAGAAGAACATGTCTTATTAATGATACCATTTGAAAACCCAGGAAATTATAGCACAATTATAACAAACACGACAAGTACAAACCGCCACGGACATACCCGCTGTGATTGATTAATACTTGAAAGGGTAATTTAATATCACGACTTCCACTTTTTTATCGGACGATTTCTAATAAAAACTTACAAAACCCTTATCAATAATGAGTTAGCGTTAATTGACAGGGGTATAATGACGATGTATTCAAAAGAACAGATATCTCTTGACTTTATATGAATTGTTATTCATAATATGAATAGTAGTTCTTTTGTGTTAATATGGTCAAGATGGAAAATTTAGGAGTCATAATTATGGACAATATGACACTTACGAGAAAAGAAAAAGAAAAAATCAGGCATAGGCGCGAAATCCTAAAGGCATCGCTGAAACTATTCTCAGAGAAGGGTTTCCATAATGTTTCGATGCAGGATATTGCTGCCCAGGCTGAGTTTGGAGTAGGAACTCTGTATAATTTTTTCCAGAGCAAAGAACAGCTTTTCGCTGAATTGTCAAATGACTGTGCGGAAAAAATATATCAGATACTTTGGCCGTTTCTCGATGCTGAAGGACGGGAAGATGTGAAAGTCAGAACCTTTATAAAATTACACGGTAAACTTGTTGAAGAAAATATTGAATTTATAAAACTGTATGTTTCGGAACGCGGGCATTTGACAGTGTCGCGTAATAGCGGATATGAGCAGGCCGACAAGGTTAAGATACTTATTCGCGAAAAACTGGAAGACATAATTAATGCAGGGATTCAGAATAAAATTTTCCGCGATGTAGATGCCCTGATTGCATCGCTCTCTATTGTGGCTGCAATCCAGTCACTTGTTTTTGAATATTCAGAAGATTTTACAAAAGCAAAAATGGAACAGGGATTGGCGAAAATCGAACATTTATTTGTTGATTCGCTATTGCTAACGGAGAATCGTAGTAATGGTTAATAAAATAAAAAATATACCATTTGTTATGCTTCTGTTTTTAGCTTGTTTTGCAGGCTGCAGCAGTTTTGACGGCAGGGCGGTCAGAGAAAAGCATACGAAAGACTACCAGCGTGATTTGGCTGCGGAGACAAATGACATATTGTCTAAAAAAACAGTTTTTGACCTTAACGACTGCGTCCGAACCGCACTGGAAAATGGCCTGCAGGTGAAAGCGGCACAAATTCAGCAGCGAATTGCGACCCTTGAGCGGAAAATATCTTTTTCCAATTTTCTTCCTGTCATAAACCTTTCTTATGATTCCACAAGATGGAACCGGCAGCCAATGGTGAAGACAGGCACAACTACAATGGCTACGCATGACCAGACGATAAAAAATATTACATGGCAGATGGAGATGTCTATATTCGACCCGTCAACATGGTTTTTATATGCGATGCACAAGAGGGGCGAAGAGGTCGCTCGATTAGTCACAAAATATACCGAACAAATGACTGTGCTGGAAGTTACGGTCGATTATTATCATTGCTTAACATTACAGCAGGCTCAGCAGGCCATGCAAAGTCAACTCAATGCGGCCGACGAACTTGAAAAAGAAATCGGTGAGCTTTTCAAGGAAGGACTGGTTACGCAATGGCAGTATGAACAGGCTCAGTTAGTCGTTCTGTTACGCCGAACAGAACTAAGCCGAATAAAATACGCGATAAAACAAGCCCAGGCTGATTTGCTTGTTTCGATGGGGCTGTCGCCTTTGACGGATATCTCATTGGAAATTAAAGAATCGCTGCAGGCGCCGGCCGAACCACTGGAAGACCTCGTATGCAGGGCGCTGCTCGAAAATCCGCAGCTTCATATTGCCGACCTTCAAATTGCCATTGCGGAAGAGAAAATTAAAATTGCCCTGGCGGCATTTCTGCCGAGACTGACAATTTTCGCGAACCGAACAAATACCTCCGACTCTTATCAGCTTTATCAGAATTCATTGACATATGGTCTGGCAGGGACTTTCGCGATATTTAACGGGTTCGCAAATATCAACGAATATAAAGCGGCCAAAGAAAGAAAAAAGGGCGCATTTGTCGATAGAGAGCAGCAAACTCTCACTTTGATACTCCAGGTTTATAAGGCGTATCTAAATCTTGAAAACGCAAAAGAAGAAACACTGCTTGCTCAGAAATCTTTTGACACGGCGTCAAAACATCTTGATGAAGTAAATGAAAAGTGGAAAGAAGGACTGGTTCAAAGCTCGGAAATGCTCAGCATAATGGCTGAAAAAGATAATGCGCAAATGGAATTAATGAACAGTAATTTTAATTTACAGGTTTGTATCGCCACGCTTCAGAATGTGATGGGAACTGCGGAAGTACCGAGTAAGGAAAAACAAAAATGAAAAATATCACCATTAAACAAATAATCGGCCTTGTCATACTGATTGCTGCTACAGTGCTGGTTACCCTGTATTTTGCAAAAAAGATTATTAATCCTGTGCCGATACAGGCACAAACACAGGATATCGAACAAAAAACTCCTGTAGTTGCGACTGTAATAAAAACAAGAACGTTTGAAAGATTAGTCAAGGTGCAGGGGAATCTCGAATCCAAAAATTTTGCAGTGGTGTCACCGCGAATCGAAGGAACCATCGAACAATTTTTCGTCGATGAAGGGAATACTGTCGTCGCAAACGAGAGCAAACTATTCAGGACGGATTCGATAAGACTTCAACAAGCTGTCGAAATCCAGAAACGTTTACTTACAGTGGCCAAGTCGGCTAAACAACAGGCTACCGCAAATCTTGAAAAAACTCAGGCTGATTTCAACAAGGCCGAACTTGATTATAATCGGTTCAAAAGACTATATGAGAAGAAGGTTGTTACCGCTGATGTTTTTGAACAGCAGCAGTCACGATATAAACAGCTTAAAGCCGCGGTCAAATCGGTAAAAGCCAGTGTTGACCTGGCGGAAGCGAATATAGAAAAAACAAAGGCGGATATCGCCATATCGGAAAAGAATCTCGAAGATACGGTTATATACGCACCTATAAGCGGGGAAATAAGCCGTCGATTTAAAGAATCCGGAGAGATGGGAAAGCCAGGCGAACCCGCTCTACGTATCGATGACCCGAATTTAATTGAAGTAAGTGCTTACATACCTGCGCAATACTATGCAGAGGTTACTGCCGGCCAGACTAAAATGCAGGTCAATGTTTCCGGTCAAAACATGGGCGAACATGAAGTATATTATAAAAGTCCCACGATAAATCCGAAACTGCGAACCTTTGAAGTTAAATGTATCCTTGAAAACCCTGCGCAAACTATCGCGGCAGGTACAATGGCTGAAATCAGCGTAATTCTCGAAACCAAAAAAGGATTGGCAGTTCCGACAGAAGCTATTATGAGCCGAGATAATCAATTTATCGTCTTTATCGTCAGCGGAGAAAAAGCGCATAAAGTTCCGATTGAAAAAGGCATTGAAAACGACGGCTGGACAGAAGTTACAAGCAGTGAACTCAACGAGCAAAGTACGGTTGTAACGATGGGGCAAAATATGCTCGATGAGGGTAAAATGGTTTCAGTTCAGAGGGGGAATGAATAATGTTTCTTTCTGACGCTTCCATAAGAAGACCCATTGCGATAAGCTGTTTGATTATAGGCTTGTCGCTGCTTGGCTTTAATGCCTATCGCAAGATGGGTCTGGAACTCATGCCCAAGATAGATGTCCCATTTATCACGATAACAACAGTTTATCCCGGGGCAAGTCCGGAACAAATTGAAACAGATGTCGCCAAAAGAATTGAGGACCAGGTTGTTACCATCGATGGTCTTAAACATGTCAGCTCTTCCTGTATGGAAAACGTCTGCCAGACTATGCTTGAATTTGACCTTAAGGTAAATGTTGATATCGCAGCGACAGATGTACGCGAAAAACTCGATTTGATTAAAGCGGATTTCCCCGAAGATGTCGAGGACCCGAAAATTCTGAAGTTCGATATTAACGCACAGCCTATAGTTTATCTGGCGCTTACAGGCGAATCGCCGCTTGATGAATTATATGATTATGCGGACAATGAATTGAGAGACAGGCTGACTGTTATATCAGGTGTAGCAGATGCAGAACTTGTCGGCGGAAATATACGACAGGTGCATATTGTTCTCGATAGAGACAGACTTGCTGCAAAAGGCTTGTCGAGTCTTGATATTATTAAAGCCGTCAGAGAAGGCATAAAATTAATCCCGTCCGGACGTATTCAGGAAAACGGTATCGAATACGATGTTAAAGTTGACGCTGATTACTATAACATAGCTGACATCGAATCACTGCAAATAACCGGCGAAAACGGACAACGCTGTTATGTCAAAGATGTCGGAAAAGTTGAAATGAGCACAAAGGAAGTGCGTCAAAAAGCCTTTGTCGATGGAAAGCCGGCTATATATATAAAAATTATTAAAAAAGCCGAGGCGAATGCTGTCAGAGTTGTCGACCAGGTCAGAGCGGCAATTGATAAACTCAACAAGGAACTGCCGGGCGGAATGAAAATTGTCTGGTTTAACGATGATGGTAGTTTTATCAAGGCGACTATTAAAAGTACCTGGACTGATATATTGCAGGGCATAGTTCTCACTGCTCTGATTCTGTTCTTTTTCCTTTATAATATCCGTTCAACATTTATTATCGCCGTAACAATGCCGCTTACCATAATTATCGGTTTGTTTTTTATTCAGTTTCTCGGATATACGCTTAATATCTCAACTCTGCTTGCGATAGGTTTGTCTATCGGTATTCTGGTTACCAATTCAATTGTTGTTATGGAGGCTATTGTTGACAGACTTAACAAAACAAAAGATCCCAAAGAAGCCGCAAGGCTGGGAACTGCAGAGGTTCTTATTGCTGTTGCCGCAAGCGCGGGCACAAATGTTGTTGTGCTTTTCCCAATCGCGATGATGGGCAGCAGAATCGGACTTTTTATGAAGCCGCTGGCTTTGACGATGCTCATTATGAATGTCGTTTCTCTGTTCATATCATTTACACTGACTCCGCTGCTTTGTTCCATAATTCTCAAGCCTGCCCAGCCGGACAAGAAAACTATCCTTATGAAAATGGAAGGCGGCTTTAACCGTTTCCTGGATGGGGTAACTGGAACCTATAGAAGACTGCTGACATTTAATGAAAACCATCGGCCTATGGCAATTATTATTGTTTTAGCAACGATAGTTATGTTCGTTTATTCTTTAAAACTTGCAAAAAAAGTTGGTTTCGGCTTTTTCCAGAATCCGGATCGCGGTCAGGTATATGTCAAACTTGAGTATCCGACAAGATACGACCTGAACCTGACAGTAAAACGCGTTAATGAGGTTGAACAAAGATTAAAAGACCTGCCCGAACTGAAACATGTTCTAACAGCCATAGGCAGAGTCGAAGGCAGAATCGGCCAGGCATCAGAAGGCGTTTATCTTTCGCAACTGCTGCTTAAATTTTCCGAACGAACAGAACGCCAAATGACAATCAGGCAGCTTATGGAATTAACAAGGCAAAGACTGTCGGACTATCCGGAATGTATTATCACAGTTACGCAGGCCTCTATTGTCGGCGGACAGTCGCAGGATATAGAACTCGAAATTTCAGGGCCGGAACTTGCCGAACTCGATAAACTGGCGCTGATGGCAAAAGAAATGGCGGATTCTGATAAAGGCTATCTCGATACAGACACAACGGTTCGGCCCGGCAAACCGGAATTGAGAGTTCTGCCCAAAAGAGCCGCTCTTTACGATCTTGGTTTTGCTGCGACAAGTCTCGGTACCGCCCTTAGAGCCAATATCGAAGGAATCGAATGCGGCACATTTAAAAAGAACGCTCGAAATTATGACATCGTTGTTAAATTTGATAAAAAACAGGGGAAAGAACAAGTCGGACAATTTATGTTTCCCGGCGATGCGGGAAAACCGTTGATATTGGCCAGTCTTGGCGATATTCAGCAAAAAATCGCTCCTATTCAAATTACCAGAAAAGATAAGCAGCGTATTTCCAAACTGCTGGCGAGTCCTGCTGCTACAAAACCGCTTGGCGTTGCGGTTGCCGAACTTGGTAAGCAACTTGACGAGAGTGGGAAATTGCCTCCCGGCTATAGTTATTATTTCGGAGGTACAGCCGAGATGATGGGTGAAGCAGTAATCGCGTTTGGAGAAGCCGGCATTATCGCAATATTGCTGTGCTACCTTACGATAGCGGCTATACTCGAATCGTTCAAGCAGCCGTGGCTGATTCTCGTAACACTGCCGCTGGGACTTATCGGAACTATCTGTGCATTGGCACTTACCGGCGAAAGTATGTCAATGTTCGTTATGATGGGAATGGTTATGATGATTGGTATTGTCGTTAACATAGCCAT
Organism: Phycisphaerae bacterium; assembly: GCA_041652575.1. Lineage (NCBI taxonomy): Bacteria > Pseudomonadati > Planctomycetota > Phycisphaerae > Phycisphaerae bacterium. The sequence continues at coordinate 18,105 of JBAZHC010000012.1, forward strand.
TTTGATTATGGACCAGTTCAACGTTCATGTTAAAGAAGGAGTTCCAATTCACAAAGCGATGATTAGCGCAGCCTGCGAAAGATTCAGACCGGTAGCAATGGTTACTCTTGCCGCGGTTCTTGGTATGCTGCCGCTGGCGATAGGAAGAGGAATAGGCTCTGAGATGCGAAATGGTGTTGGTATAGCATCTGTAGGCGGCCTGCTTGTCTCCGGTATTCTAACGCTTGTTGTAATGCCTATACTTTATGATTTATTCACTCGAAAGAACAATAAAACGAAGACATAAGTCATTTCATTCGATTAGAGAATATCCCGTATCAATTAATGGCCTCATCCAAAGTTTCCACTTTCTATTGGTGATATGCCGAATCCTGAATTGCTGTTCAAATTATGATACTTAATTCATGTTGTACTCATTAAAAGTCAAAATAATCTTTATTGTTTTTAGACATAATTTGTATTTGTAACATATTTTTTTTGCAGCAGTTATGCCATTTTTCACCGCATATTTACAAAAAAAACAAGGGTTTTAAGCAGGAATATTAATCGACATCAGATGTAGGCAATACATTAAAAACTAATGTATTAAAGTATCTGTTTGTAGTTTGTGTTAACTCCGGTTATACTATAGAGTTCTATTAAAAGGGCGATAGATTTGTCGTGTGGACAAGAATATATTTAAAGTGTGGCGTATAAGAACCAGATAGAGGGGATTAAAGTGAGAACTGGACTTGATTTTTAACGGAGTATTTCATGATTAAGTTGGCGATGATAGGCGCAGGCGGATATGCGTACAATTTGATTAAGTGGATATGGGAGATACCAGACAAGATAGAATTGGTTGCTGTTACAAGTAATCCGAAGAGAAATGCCATTGGAAGAACCGCTTGTCAGGAAAAGGATATTCCGATTTACGATGATGTCGACCAACTGATCGCAAATGTTAAAGGGGTAGCGGATGTAATATATATTCCAACGCCGATTAATACGCATTTTAATCTAACCAAAAAGTGCATAGACGCAGGTTTTGATGTTTTTCTCGAAAAACCTCCTGTGGCCATCATACAAGAGCTGGACGAATTGACAAAATATGTAACTAAAAAGGGCAAAAGAATTCCTGTTGCATTTCAATATCTTTATTCGCCGATTGTACAGGAGTTGAAAAAGCGAATTGTCCAGGGCCGTTACGGTCAGGTAAGGCGGGTAAGAGGCATGGCAGGCTGGCCGAGATTCGATACATATTATACTCGCAGTGATTGGGCGGGTAAACTTCATATAAATGGCGAATGGATTCTTGATGGAACGATTAATAATCCGCTCGCTCATATGCTGGCCGACGAATTATACCTTGCTTCCAACAAGCCGGGCGCAATGGCAGAGCCTGTAAGTGTTCAGGCAGAGCTTTATCATGGCCATGACATTGAAAGCGAAGACACCAGCAGCCTGAGAGTTATAACAGATAATGGTGTTGAAGTGCTGTTTAACACTTCGCTTTGTTCCGATGCGAAAACGGACACATCTGTTGTTATTGAGTGCGAAAAAGCGAAGATAGAATATAGTGCTTTCTGCAAAGCGACTATAACATCGGCAAATGGCGAAATTGACGCAATAGATGACCCCAGTGAAAAACGTGTTCATATGCTCACAAAACTGGCCCAGTGTTATGAGAGCCGAGAGCCTTATCCTGTAAGTCTTGAGACCTGCAGGCCGTTTACGCTGGTTGTAAATGGAGCGTTCGAGTCCTGTGGGGGATACCCGCATTCGATTGACAAGGAATATCTGATATATTCCGAACACAGCGAACCTAAAGGCGATACTATTAAGACGACGATAAAAGATATAGACCGTGTTTTGAAAGATGCTCATGAAAACGGCAAACTGTTTTCTGAAGTGGGCGCAAAGTGGGCGAAAAAGTCGACAAAATTCGATTTAAAAGGTTATAAAAAATTTCCTACAGTTGCCCGTTTTGATTGATGTCGGTTTGTTTTTCAACGCTGGTTTTAAATCGTATGGGGGACGATTTGTATATTCCCTTGAATGCCCGATAGAAAGTGGATAAATCCTCGTAACCTACTTCAAACGCGACAGCGGCTGCCGACATATTGGTTTGTTTCAGGAGCTGGGCGGCCTTTTTGCATCTTACGGAATTTAGAAATTTTATAAAACTTATGCCGGTCAGGTTTCTGCACAGATTAGTAAATTGTCTCTGCGATACTTTCCCCAATCTTGCGGCATCTGCAAGGCTGTACTGCTCGTGACAGTTTTGGGAGATGAAATCGATTACGGATTTTACTCTTTCGCTGCTGCCGGGAGGATTTGAAGAAATTTTTTGTTTACTTCGCTTCAATATCGCCCTGTAAATTTGCAGGATCGCAAGACTGAGGTTTTGCGTTATTGATAGTTTATATCCCGGCGGTTTTGTGTTTTGTTCATAGAGCATCTGCCGCAGGTATCTTTTTATATTTTCAGAATAATATAAAGGCAGAATAAAAGGCTCGGCCGACTCCAAAAGGTAATCAACAATATGTTTGTTTAATCCAGTTTTTTGTATATCGAAATAAACCGAAAGTATTGTCATTTGTTTTCTTGGTTTGTCTGATAATTTATGACTCTTGTCTTTTGGGAGGATTATTACCGAATTTGATTCAACGCTGAAACTTTTATCATCAAATTCCAGCACACCCTGACCGTAAACGACAAATAATATACTTGGATTGTCGTGTTTATGGGCGATATTGACCGAAGCAAGACGTTTTTGCCTGCTTTCAATCAGTACGCCGTAATCAGGTAAATTGGTTTTTGTGCTATTTTCATTTATCATAACTTCTTATTATACATATAGTTTTGTGGAAATCAAGCTTAAATTGCCTGAAACGCAAATCACTAAATGCCGTATTCGCATAGACATATATTTGAGTAATACTTAGACTATTATTATGAATACTTGGAAATACAGACTTACAGATATTGCGCAGTTCAAATCTTTATGCAGTCAGATAGACTGTCGCATTGATGCGATAGAGGATGTTTCGATTCTCGCTCAGCCGGTAAGGGCCGGTGGGCTGTTTATTCCCAATTCTCTTTCTGTTCACCCGATGGAAGGTGCTGACGGCGATTCGTATGGCAGGCCGGGGCCGCTGACTTTCAGAAGATATAAAAGATTCGCCTCAGGCGGAGCCGGTTTGTTGTGGGCAGAGGCAATCGCGGTTACTTCTGAAGGCAGAGCGAATCCGAGGCAGCTTTGGCTCAACGAAGACAGCAAAGATGCGTTCGCTCAAATGGTAAAAATGATGCGGGACTCGGCAAGAGAAAGTATTGGCAGTGAACATAAACCTGTCATTGTCGCCCAGCTTACTCATTCCGGAAGATACAGCAAACCTGAAGGCATCGCAAAGCCGCTTATTCCTCAGCGTGACCCTTATCGTGATTCGCTTGTTCCAGAACCGGACCCTACTGCTAATAAGCAAAGCAGGGTAACCGATGATTGCATAGTTACGGATGAATATCTCGATAATCTTATTGCCGGTTATGTAAAAGCCGCCAAACTCGCATTCGAGGCTGGGTTCAATGCGGTTGATATAAAATCCTGTCACGGCTATTTGATAAACGAACTTTTGGCGAGCAGGAACAGGAAGGGCAAATACGGCGGCTCATTTGAAAACCGAACGGGCTTTTTGCTCGAAGTAATTGACAGGATTCATTCTGAATTGGGCGATGATAAACAAGTCGCTGTAAGGCTCGGATTTTATGACGCGATACCATTTCCATTCGGCTGGGGCGTGAACGAAAAGGATTATACAAAGCCGGATTTAACGGAACCTAAGAAATTGCTTACATTGCTGAGCGGCCGCGGCGTAAAGATGATAAACTTTACAATCGCCAATCCGTATTATAATCCGCACGTCGGCAGACCGTTCAATCAGCCTATCAAAGGCGCTTATGATGAACCTGAGCATCCGTTGAAAGGTGTCGAAAGGCTGATTAATCTCGCAGGTGAAATTCAAAGCCAGTTTCCTGATGTCACGATTGTCGGAACAGGCTACAGCTGGCTGCGGCAGATTATGGGGAATGTCGCGGCGGCGAGTAAAAAAGCCGGCAAGTCTAAAATCATCGGTGCCGGACGAATGGCTTTTGCGTATCCTGATTTCGCAAAAGATATTCTGACAAAAGGCAAACTCGATAAAAGTAAAGTTTGCATAGGCTGCAGCGGGTGTACTCAATTAATGCGAGACGGACAAACTGCCGGCTGTGTAATCCGCGATAGTAAAATTTACGGCCCGATATTCAGGCACGGCAGAATGAGCGACAAAGCTAATCTGCAAAGACTTGCGCAAAGCTGTCTGCAATGCGAGGAACCGACCTGTCAGCTTGCCTGTCCCGCGGGAATTGATATACCTTTGTTCATCAAACAATTTCTCGACGGCGACGAAAAGGGCGCATACCAGACAATCCGCAAATCGAATATTCTGCCGGAGATTTGTGCGTGGCTGTGTCCCGTTGAACAGCAATGCCAGGGCGGCTGCCTGCAAAAATTTATCGGTGACAGCGCTTTGCCGATAGCCGATATTCAAAGATATCTTGCCGAGCAGGCCAATAAAAACGGCTGGTCGAAAATAAAAGTCCCGGTGGAATTTACCGGCAAAAATATCGCGATAATCGGTGCAGGACCTGCGGGCCTTTCCGCCGCAGCGGTACTTCTCGAATCCGGGCATAAAGTAACAATTTTCGACAAGGCGAAAGATTTAGGCGGAATGATTGAATCAGTCATACCTTCTGAGCGACAGGGCAGTGCCTTAAAAAATGAAATTGCCGCTGTATTTAAAGATGTTCCGCAATCACGAATGGAACTGCGATTGAATACGGAGATAAACGAAAATTTCAACCTTGATAATATTATGGTCCAGAGTTTCGATGCTGCATTTATAGGATTTGGTTTGCCGAAAGGTATAAGCTCATCGAATGAAAAACTTAAAGGCCTGTATGACGCACTGGAATTTTTAAATATGGCAAAACAGTCGGCTGGGCCGGATATTGCTGGTAAACGTGTTGCGGTCATCGGCGGCGGAAACACGGCAATGGACGCGGCAATAACAGCAAAACAGCTTGGCGCCGAAGATGTCTATGTAATTTATCGCAGGTCTTTCGAGCAAATGCCGGCGTGGACTGCGGAGCGTGACAGGGCTATAGAGCAGGGTGTTAATTTTCTTATTCTTACGCATCAGCTCGGCTATGAATCGGAGAATGGCAGGCTTACGGGTGTTAAGGTTTGCCCGGTAAAACTTGCTGAGCCGGATAAATCTGGCAGACGCAGGCCGGTACCTGATGAAAAGAATGCTTATAAGCTTAGTATGGATATAGTTGCCGAATCGATAGGTCAGACTTCAGCGGAGTTTATCGACAGGTTTCTGCCGGGCGTTGAAATCGACAACGGCCTTATCAAAACAATGCCCAATAGTTTTGTGACAAGCCGTGAAAATGTTTTTGTCGGCGGCGATTTAATTAGAGGCGCATCAACTGTTGTCGCTGCCGTTGCGGATGGTATGAAAGCGGCAATGGAAATAAATGAATATTTGAGAGGTAAAAAATGAGCGAAAAACCTGCGGCCATAGTAACCGGAGCAAGCAGAGGGATTGGCAAAGCAGTTGCCAAAGAGCTTGCGGAATTAGGTTTTAATATCGTAATAAACTATTTCGATTTCAAAGACGGCAAACCCGATGATTCTGCTGCTCTGCAAACCGCTGAAGCAATAAAGGGCTGTCAGATAGTGCGAGGCGATATAAGTAAAGCCGACGACAGGAAAAAACTTGTCGAATTCACAAAGGCCAAATTCGGCCGATGCGATATGCTTGTCAATAATGCAGGCGTTGCTCCGGCAAAGAGAACTGATATTCTCGAAGCATCCGAAGAAAGCTATGACAGGGTTATGAATGTCAATCTTAAAGGGCCGTATTTTCTTACTCAGCTCGCTGCCAACTGGATGATTGAGCAGAGGAAGCAATTTCCCGACAGGAAATTTCGGATTGTTAATACCGCGTCTATGTCATCATATACGAGCAGCCCTGCAAGAGGGGAATATTGTTTAAGCAAGGCAGGCGTCAGTATGATGACGATGCTTTACGCAGACAGACTTGCGGAATTCGGTATCGGTGTTTTCGAGATTCGGCCCGGCATAATAATGACGGATATGACAAGCGTTGTTAAGGAAAAATATGACAAGCTGATAGCCGAAGGTATTACGCCTATAAAACGCTGGGGTCAGCCTGAAGACATAGCAAAAGCGGTCGGTGCAATTGCCGAAGGGCGATTGGATTTTTCAACCGGACAGGTAATAAATGTTGACGGTGGGTTCCATTTGAGAAGATTATAAGGAGAAAATATGGGTCAGAGGCAGATTGGGAATCAAAAAGTGAGGATATACAGGTACAACACTATTATAGTTGGTGCCGGTGCTGCGGGAATGAATTGTGCCAAAAAACTTTACGAATTTTTTGACAGCAAAGGCGTCAAGGAAGCCGCATCGAAAATCGCAGTGGTTACACGCGGGCTGCCTCTTGGCGCTTCACGAATGAGCGGCTCTGACAAACAGACATATTACAAGATGGGCACAAGTCCCGATATTGCCGACAGTGCCGAAAGTTTTGCGGCTTCTCTTACTGCGGCGGGCTGCTGTCACGGTGATTTAGCTCTGGCAGAGGCCATCGGCTCGATTCGAGGTTTTTATAATCTTGTCGAGGCAGGCGTTCCGTTTCCGCATAATGCGATGGGGACATATATCGGTTACAAAACCGACCACGACCCGTATGAAAGAGCGACTTCCGCAGGCCCAAAGACAAGCAAATTTATGAGCCGATGTCTTGAAAAGATTGTTCGCAGATATGGCATTGAAATTTTCGACAATAAGGAAATGGTCGAATTTCTCAAGTCAGAAGACAGGATTATCGGCATAGTTACAATAGACAGCAAATCTCTTTCAAAGGATGATTTCGGCATTAATGTTTTTTATTGTGATAATCTCGTTCTTGCCGCTGGCGGCCCGGGCGAATTATATGAAACCAGCGTATATCCCCGCGGTCAGGTCGGCATTCACGGTTTAGCTTTTAACGCCGGCCTTGCCGGCGAGAATCTTACCGAATCTCAGTTCGGTCTTGCCAGCACCAAATTCCGCTGGAATGTCTCCGGCACATATATGCAGGTTATACCGCGAATATTCAGCACAGACGCAAACGGCGGTGATGAACGTGAATTCCTGACACCGTTTTTCCCGACGATGAGTAAAATGGCGACAAACATATTTTTAAAAGGTTATCAGTGGCCTTTCGACCCGCAGAGAATTGAAAATCTGCAGTCGTCGCTGATTGATATCCTTGTCTTTAATGAAAATCAAAAGGGCAGACGGGTATTTATGGATTTTCTGCGTAATCCCGTCGGCAGTGAAAATATGTCTGAATTTAAAATCGAAGACCTTGAACCGGAGGCTCTGAATTATTTAAAGGCAACCGGCGCAATGCAGAAACTGCCGATAGAACGGCTCGAGCATATGAATACCCCTGCAATAGATATTTACAAAGAACACGATATAGATTTATATTCGGAGCCGCTGGAAATTTCAGTTTGTGCGCAGCATAACAACGGCGGTTTTGCGATAAATAAGTGGTGGGAGTCGAATATAAAGCGAACTTTTGTTATTGGTGAAATGGCAGGCTCACACGGAATTAAACGGCCCGGCGGTTCTGCGCTTAACGCCGGTCAGGTCGGAGCGGCAAGAGCGGCTGAATACATCGCAAACGTATATGGCGATAAAATTTCAGATGATTTTGTAGATGAGCTTCAAATTAAAAACGCAATCGATAGATTATCCGGACTTTGCAATCCGAATTCTGATTTTATCCCGCAGCAGGTAATTTCCCGGATACAGCATCAAATGACGACTTTCGGCGGGCATATCAGAAAACAGAAAAATGCTGAAAAAGCACTTATCGATGCGATTGAACTTTACGAGCGGATACGAAATAACGGTCTGAAAATTAATGAGCCGATGGATATTATCCCCGCGATACAGGCCCGGCATCTGGCTTTTTCAAGTATCGCTTATCTAAAGGCGATAGTCGAGCTTTTGAGGGCAGGGAGCGGTTCACGAGGTTCGCATCTGGTTTCAAGCGATGACGGCATCGGGATTCATCCTGACATCAAAGACCCTGACACGGGCAAACCGTTGAAATTTAAGCCTGAAAATAAGGACTTGAGAAATACAATAATCAGGATACAATTTAATGAAGATACCGGCCAGTTCGAATGTAAATTTGTTCCGGTTAGACATGCCCCCAAAGACAGAAAAGCTTTCGAGCCGGCATGGACTGATTACAGAGAAGGTAAAATCTACAATTGAAAGGTTTTTATTATGTCAAAACATTCAAGGCTTGAAGTTTTAACGGCAATGAAACGGACTGGTATAGTTCCGATATTTTACAATTCAGATTTTGAAACAACTAAAAATATCGTAACAGCTTGCGCCGATGGAGGCTCTGTTTGTGTCGAATTTACCAATCGCGGCGACAGGGCGATTAATTTGTTTATAAAACTCGCCGAATACCGCGACAGTCAAAGGCCTGACATTATTTTAGGCACAGGCTCAATTTGCGATTCTGCCACAGCGGCAATGTATATTTCAGCAGGGACAGATTTTCTGGTCGCTCCGATTTTCGATGAAGAAACAGCGAAACTTTGCAACGGCAGAAAGATTCCATATTTGCCCGGCTGCGGCACTGTTACAGAAATTCAAAAAGCTCATACTTTCGGTGTTGAGATTGTTAAAATTTTCCCGGCCGATACTCTTGGCGGCCCTGCGTTTGTAAAAGCCGTTAAAGGCCCATGCCCGTGGACGGAATTTATGGCTACCGGCGGAGTTTCGCCGACAAAAGAAAGTTTGTCTGAGTGGTTCGGTGCGGGCATTGCCTGTGCGGGTATGGGGTCGAAATTAATTACCAAAGAACTTGTCGCGGCAAAAGACTTCAAAGGCATAACGAAAAAAGTAAAGGATGCAATCGAATTGATTAAGCAAATCAGGGAAGGGAAATAAAATGTCAACGCTTGACCTTAAACCGTCTCTAAGCTGCAGGTATGATATTCTTTCGCTTGGCGAGGTGATGATTCGTCTCGACCCCGGCGATAATAGAATCCACACAACAAGAGAGTTTAAGGTCTGGGAAGGCGGCGGCGAGTATAACGTTGCAAGAGGCCTTCGCCGCTGTTTCAACAAACGCGCCGCGGTTGTAACCGCGATACCTGATAACGCAATCGGCAGACTGCTTGAGGATTTGATGCTGCAGGGCGGCGTACATCTGGAACATATTAAGTGGGTTCCTTTTGACGGCGTCGGCAGACAGACCCGTGTCGGTCTGAATTTTACCGAACGCGGCTTTGGCATAAGAGCGGCAAAAGGCTGCAGCGACAGGGGGCTTTCGGCGGCATCGCAGATGAAGAAAGGTGATATAGACTGGGAAGATATTTTCGGCAGGGCAGGCGTTCAGTGGTTTCATACAGGCGGAATCTTTGCGGCACTTTCAGAAACGACGGCGGATGTAATTATCGAAGCGATAACGACCGCCAGGAAATATGGAACAATTATTTCTTATGACCTCAATTACCGGCCGAGCCTTTGGAAATCAATCGGCGGCCAGAAAAAAGCACAGGAAATCAACCGTAAACTTGCGCCGTATATCGATGTTATGATGGGAAACGAAGAGGATTTTACCGCCTGTCTCGGATTGGAAGTGCCGGGTATGGATAAACATCTTTCCAAACTCGACCCCTCGAATTTCAAGAAGATGATTCTTGAAGCGGTAAAACAATTTCCAAATTTTAAGGCGGTAGCGACGACTTTGCGAAACGCAAAAACAGCGAGCATAAACGACTGGGGCGCCATACTTTATATGGACGGCAGTTTTTACGAGGCGCCGCATCGCGAGAATCTTGAGATTTACGACCGCGTCGGCGGCGGCGACAGTTTCGCTTCAGGCCTGATTTACGGCCTAATGGAAGGCAAAACTCCTCAGCAGGCTGTTGAATACGGCGCGGCGCACGGGGCTTTAGCGATGACTACTCCGGGAGATACAACGACGGTCAGTCTGGCCGATGTCGAAAAAACGATGGCAGGCGGCACAGCACGTGTTGACAGATAATCTGTAAATATCTGGTTTCAGTGTATTACTGCCAGCATTCATCGACAGGGTCACGATCGCAGGTCAGCCAGTCCATTGCGAATTGTTCTATATCCAGCCAGTCAAGATCGCAATCATTATCGAGGTCTCTCGGCGAACATTCGGGTCCTTCCACCTTCAAGTTATCAACCCAAAAGTAGCCATAACCGGAACCCGGCAGGCAGCCTTCACTGAACGCGACCACCATATAGTCGCCGTTAGCCGTGAATACACCGTCAGCAGGTCCATTTGTCTGCGATGCCGTTATTGGCTCCCAGGGCCATGTGCCGGAGGGGTCTATGTTCTGAGTAATAACACCGAAGGCTTTCCTGTACATAACCGCGTTCGGGTTTGTCCATATCGTCCACGTATTGGCGTCGGCATTGGTCTCGAATGCCACCAGCACATCTGCCCAATTTCCATGGTTGCAAGGGTCTGGGTCTGGTGCCTCGAAGCTGGAAATATCACCCATCCACTCGGCAGAGAGTTTGTACTGCTTGCCCGTATCTACCGACAGCACCTGGTAAAAGTAGTGGCCGCTGGTCCCTATAGTGGTCGGCTCATTTCCAACCACGACTGAGCCGACAGGGTTGCCGTTTTCGCCGTCATATAAGACCATTAAAGTACCCTCAGCCGAAGGCAGGTCGAACATCTGCCAACCGGGTATTATATCTGTATCGAACGTGCCGTTGACGGCAATGTTGTTATTGAGCGGCTGCGGCCGGTGCCAGTAGTCTATCATCAAAGAATAATCCACGAAATCCACCTTACAATCTTTGTCAAAGTCAGATGCTATCTGGCCCAGACAATTGAATCGAACAGTTGTAGCGTTTGCCTCGCTGGACCAGGCAGTCTCATTTTGACTAAAGCTCTTGTCGCGGGCTATGACGCTGTAAGTGTAATTCGTATTATTTATAAGTTCTGTATCGGTGTAATTGGCATCATCCTGCCAGCCGGAGTCATGGTTCGGGTCTGTTATATTGGCAAAGTAATACTCGACACCGGAGATGTCCGTTGCGGTGGTCGCTCTCATTATGATGGAATCGATATCGATAGCATTGGGTTCAATTGCCCATGTCATCGGATCAGGAGCAGGAGGCGTTGTGTCCAGCAATGTTGTTACTGTTTCAGGGCTGGACACTGCCGTCTCGTTATGCTGGGGGCTATTATCGCGAGCTTTCACAGTATAGGCGTATGTGGTATTTTCTGTCAGGCCGGTATCGATGTAGATTGTGTCATTCTGCCAGCCGGAATCGTGTCCGTTGCCTTCCGTGCAGGTGAAGTAGTATTGAACGCCGCTGAGGTCGAATGCTGTAGTCGCAATCATAGCGACCACTGAATCGCTTCCTGCGTATGGTGCGATATCAAATGTCATTGGATTGGGTGTCGGAGCCGTACTGTCGGCGAGGGTTGTTGCCGAGGCCGGACCGGATGCAGCGGTCTCATTTTGGTTGTTGCTCTTATCGCGGGCTTTTACCGTGTAAGTGTATGATCTAATTGGCAGCAGGCTGGTATCGGTGTAAGTTGTGCTGTTCTGCCAGCCGGAATTATGTCCGCCGCCTACTGTGCAGATGAAGTAATATTCGACGCCGTTGCCATCGGAGGCCGTTGTTGCGACCATCGTGATAGACTTATCACTTGTCGCGTAAGGTACTGTCGCAAAGGTCATCGGGTTTGGATTTGGAGGCGTGATATCCCCATCTGGATGTGTTCCCGCGCCGGTCATCACGAAGTTCTTGACATTTTCACCAGCATCAAGAGTATAAGCGTATGGCGGTGTAAAGATAGTGGCATAGTCGTTCGGAAGCGATACAGGAATTGCAGTGTTCACAAATATATTACCAGTATTCCAACCAATCATTCCCGGAATTGTAGCGGGATTTCTCCATGCGGTCGCTACGTTCTCAAAATAGTTATTCTCGACCCGAATCTGGGATTCCAAACCTACACCAATACAGTAACTGTTGCCGGGGCAGCCGTAGTAGTTGTTATAGACGTGAACCCGACCGAAACGTCCACGAGGCATTCTCTCATTGCACAGAGTTGACCACCAGTTATGATGGAAGGTAATGTGGAGTTTGCCTCTGTCTCCTGTAGCATCATCACTGGCACTGAATAGATTTACAAAATTGTGTCCGGTATTGGAGGTATAGTAAAATTTGCACCACGAAACAGTAACATAGTCAGCCGCATTGGTTATATCCAGGCAGCCGTCAGCGCAGTCGTAGAAAGTGCACTGGGTAATGAAGATATTAGTTGAATATTGTACCGAGATGCCGTCTCCGCCGCCAATGCCGTTGGGGTTGGTTATATTTAATCCTTCGATAATTACATTGGACGCACCATAGCTAAAGCTGAGGTTTCCTATAATGGTCGAACTTGCGTCTAAGCCTTTGATAGTTTTGTTTGACGTGATTGTGATATAATTTATGCCATTAACATCGGCAAAGTTGAGGGTGCCTGAGACCTGTATGATAAGAGGGTTGTTCCCCCATGCCCAGATGTAGTTTCGAAGATCTGCGGCATTATCAACGGTAACGGTAGGCCCACCTGCTCCGCCTGTAGCATCGCCGCCAAAGCCGTCTGGAAACTGATTCTTGACTGATAGCGTAACAGGCCGCATACGGCTGACGTCAGATGTCAGATTAGTGAAATTTACTCCTGTATCATAGCTGCCAATAGCGAGATTGTTGGCATTGGCGTTAATTGAGACGGTTACTACTACGTTCTGATTCGGTTCGAGCGTCCCGGAACCCGACGATACATCCAGCCAGGGCACATTTACTTCCGCGGCCCAGTCGAGCGAATTTGTTCCTAAATTCGTAAGAGTATAGTCTTTGCCGGCCGGCGTGAACGGCCCTCCCTGATAACCGATACTGCTAAGTCCATCGGCAGGTGTTATCCCCAGCGGGTATGTGCAGATAACGAGGTTTGAGTATGAAGATGCCCCGGGAAAATCATATCCATAACAAAGGTCTCGATCCACACAAGTTCCGCCAGTTGTGTAATCAACTAAGCAGAAAGTTTCGGTGCCGCTTTCCGTACGGTCGATCTCTACCCGGACATAACCCAGTGCTAATCCAAAATTGGGATCGTCTAAAGTCATACTGATGGACGTGCAGTCAACCGGTCCGATCAAACTAAGCGTAACCGGGTCGTTCAATGTCACTACAAGCGGGCTGCTATTGCAGTAACAGTCCTGTGTGCTCGGATAAACCCCGACCGATGCCTCACTCACAAAAAACTCAAATGTCCCTGTCCCGCCGCAATCGGCATGGCTGACAATGAACCGTATTTCCGTGGGAGTATCCGCTGCCCACGTTTTCGATACACTAATCATCACGGTAGATAAAAAACCTGCTAAGCATAATACAAACACTCTTTTTGAGTTTGATATTTCCATTTTTTTCTCCTTTTTCCTCTTAGTTGTTGTGGTTCTCGCGGCCGTTTGTTGGTTAATACCGGTCAGAACCGGTTCTTTTTCATAAAAGTTTTTTCTCCCAGCGGCACTCTATCACGTGCCGTCAAGGTATTATAATTATACCAAGGATTTGGACTCTAAAACAAGAGTAGAACGAAGAATTTTTACGCAAATTAACGATACTATATGTAAAAAAGCGAATTTTATAACTTTTATACGGAATATTTTATATATAAAAACATTTTTGCCAATACCCAAAACCTATAGAATTTGTTTTCTTACTGCCAGCATTCTTCGGCAGGGACTCGATTGCAAATCAGCCAATCATCCGCGAATTGCAGAATCTCGAACCAATCGCCTGTCCATCCATCCGATAGAATCGCATAATCAAATAAATCCACCTGACAATTTTCATCAAAATCTGATGCAAGCTGGTTGGTACAGAAATAATTGGCAACGCCTGCGCCATTATATATCTCAGTGATTTGTTCCTGCGAAAGAGCATAACGATAAACACGAACATCATCTATCGAGCCGGGAGTGAAAACTCCATCGGCTATATACAGCGGTTCAGTCTGGCTGATACTGCCGGTGCTGTCGTTTGCGGAACCTTTCAGGACTCCATCGGCATAAAGCCTTATCTGATTGGCGACTGTATCGCGAACCGCCACTATATGCACCCAATTGCCGGTACAGAAGCTTGTAGTGGCAAGCGATAACTCAGATTTTGTTGCATTGTCGTCAATCGCGAAACGGAAGTTGGAATCTTTGCGATACAGTTCATAACGTATACCTGAACCGGGGAAAGCACCGCCGCCGATTGTGCCTTTAATGAAAAGCTCATATTGGCCGCTGAAGGATGTCGGTTGTATTGCCCAAAGCGAGACAGACAAATCCTCATCGCCGAAATCAATTGCCGAACTGCTCGGCGCATAGACTTTTCCGCCGCCGGCTGCGAATGTCAGGCAGTTGCCGAAGTAACCTGTTGTCCATGTTGGAAGGGTAGTTCCCTGCAAGGTGCCCGCAAGCGTCGGATTGCCGTTTACATTATGAGCAGTTGTGCCGCTTGTTTCATTAAACATCCAGTAAGCGGCAGGCGGATTTACAACTGTTGGGGCAGGTGTAACAGCATATCCTGTATTAGACCACACTGTTTCATTTTGCAGAGGACTTTTATCTCGTGCCTTGACTCGATAACCATATTGAGTAACGGCAAGTAGGCCAGTGTCTGTATATACAGTACTGTCCTGCCAGTCGGAATCATTTCCGCCTCCGGCCGTACATTCGAAATAATATTCAACGCCGCTGACATCGCTGGCTGCGGTTGCGGTCATTGTTATGGTATTTGAGTTGGTCGCATTTGGAGCAATCGCAAATATCATCGGGTTCGGTAGCGGGGCGGTTTTATCGGCCTGTGTTGTTGCAGACGCCTGAACTGACCAGTCTGTTTCATTGTGATAACTGCTCATGTCGCGTGCCTTAACCGTATAAGTATATGTTGCTCCCGTTGAAAGGCCGGTGTCTGTATAGACCATACCTGATTGCCAGCCCGAATCGTGACTGCCGTCTGTGACCGTCAGATTTGCGAAATAATATTCTACTCCGCTTGCGTCGGTTCCGGTTGCTGAGGTCATTGTGATTTGTGTTGCACCGGCTGATTCTGGAACTAATTGCCAAGTCATTGGATTTGGAGTCGGCGCTGCCGTATCTTCTGTATAAGTCCCAACAGGAATAAGACTATTCAGATAAACTTCAAGATTTGTATATTCCGGGTCAAGGTCGTAACCGTTTCTGTCGGCCGCATAATTGTAATTTAAGCTGTTTGCTGTTTCCCATACATCCGGCATACCGTCCTGGTCGGTATCTAATGGCGCAGGTGCCGAATTAAGAGTCGGCCATCCCCCGACCTGACCTTGTGTATCTATTATCTGGCCGGTTCCATATATCACATCATTGACAACTCTCGTATCGACCGAATCTCTTACAGGCAGACTTGCACCAACATGATTAATAACTCTTTGATATGCGACCAGTGCCGTATCGGTCTGAATTGGGCCTGTAGGAAATGGCTGACTTTGTTTGTAAGCGGCTTTTTGTGCGGCAGTCCAGCCGCCTTTTGATGTGTTGAATTCGACCTTTGTCCAATCGTCAGCTAAATAACTTCCATTAAAATAATTACCAGCGTAATAACCTTTGAAATAAGTACAGGCTGCGCTGTATAAATATCCGGCAGTGCCGTTATATCCGGGTTTTGCATAATTTCCCACATAGTTATATCTGCAAACACTGTCAAGGTCTGCATCGTAGCCCGGCCTTTCGGCACCCCAGTTATACATAACATTATTGCGATAATCGAACAACAGGCCGCAGGGGTCGTCCCAGTAAGGATTTCCGTCAGATACTGTACTGTCATAATTTCCGGGACGAGGATTTCGCGAATAATTGTGGGCGAAAAGATTATGATGATAACTGTATTTAGCGTCATAACAGCCGCGAATCAACGCACCATAACTGTGAGTGCCTTTATCGTGTATGCTGTGCCAAAGCGCCTCGGATATTATGCTCCACTGTACGGTAACATTGCTGAGAGTTGGCTGTGATGTTGAGCACGAGAAAACCTCGTCAACACTCCAGCTTGCCGATATATGGTCCATAATTATATTAGACCCACTAGTTATTGAGATGGCGTCGTCTTCGGTCAGGCTCTCGTCGCCAAGCCGACAACGCAGGTATCGTACGATAATATTACTTGCACCAATTTTTAAATAATGGTCGCGAAGGCAAATTCCGTCTCCCGGCGTGGTTTGTCCCGCTATGGTAATATAGGATTTACTGACTGAAAGCGTCGATGCAAGCTGTATAGTTCCGGAAACATCGAAAACAATAGTCCGCGGCGTGCTCGATGTTCCGCCTGCGGTTGATATTCCTTCTCGCAGAGAGCCTGCGCCGCTGTCGTTTAGATTGGTAACATGATAAACATCGCCGCCTCTTCCTCCTAAGGCATAAGCACCCCAGCCTTCAGCGCCGGGAAATGCTCTTGTTTCACCGTAAGAATTTGCCGCAAATATCAGAACTATTGCCGCCAGCGCCAAGCTGATTTTCATATTTGTCCTCAACTGATTTTATAATACTCTTATTATTGCACCAGCCAGTTTTCCGCCAGCAGTGTGAATTCACGGAAGTTTACTATGCAATCGGCATAGAAATCCGCATCGGCAATCGCCGCACAATCGGTTCCCAGCCAGTAATTGGCAAATGTCGCAAGGTCATATATATCCACTACGTCATTACGGTCGAAATCGCCGTAAACGGTATAAAGCCAGTGCGGCGGATAAGGAGTTCCCGCTCCTGCGTATGCCTGAACCATAGCAGGTAAATCCGCGGCATCGTCAAGTGTATAAGAATAAGGCGGTGTAAAAATTGTGGAGTATTCATTTGTTGCCCAGCTCGGCTGTGTGCAGTTATAAAATATATTGCCGGTATTCCAGCCTATGTGTCCAACGGGATAAGTGGGTTTACTGCTATAGTAATTTGCCCAAGGATTGGGTACGGCATTGAAGTAGTTGCTCTCGACACGAATACGGGACCCGCAGCCCACGCCAACACAGTAACCGCCGGCCATAAGATTGCTGTAGTAATTATTGTAAACATGTACCTGGCCGTAACGTACGCGGGGCATTCTTTCCTTGCACATAGTGGTCCACCAGTTATGATGCATTGTGACGCGAAGATTAGCTGCATCGTCGGGTTGGTCATCGCTGCTTCCGATAAGATTAACGAAGTTATGGCCGGTATCAGAAGTATAGTAGAACTTGCACCATGAGACGGTAACAAAGTCGGAATTGTTGGATATGTCGAGACAGCCGTCAAAGCATTGATAGAAAGTGCACTTGGTGATAAAAACATTGTTTATATTCTGCTTTAAGCTCACACCGTCTCCCTCACCGGCATCATTGGGATTGGTAAAATTCAGGTTCTCAAGAATTATGTTCCCCTCATCATTGTCAAAACCGAAGTCTCCCTTGAGCGTCGGATTTTCGCCTATACCTATGAGGGTTTTGTTTGCCCGGACTGCAAGGTTATAACCAATGTCGATAGTGCCCGAAACCTGAATTATATAAGGTGTGGTTCCTACGGTAACGGCATAATATAAAAGGTCTGCATAGTTATTGACGGTAACGACGGTTCCGCCTGTTCCGCCTGTTGTGCCACTATAATAAGGACTGGCCATTGATGCCCAGCCGTCTGCTGTTGCTGCGAGGACATTAGATATAAGGCATAAAGATAAAACTATAAAACTACTAAAAATAAATGTTTTTTTCATCACTCCAACCTCCGAAAAAATAATATATTTCATCACCCTGCCACGAACCCCCGCCTCTACTCTAATAATATTATATCAAAAACGCACATTACGAAACAAGAGTACTACATTATATCGGGTAAAACGCACGCTTTAATAACGGCTTTTCCCGGCTTAAACCTTCAAAACAGGCTTTTCAGGTTACAATTTTATTTATCTTTTATGGGCAGCCTGCCGGCATAAAATTTTCACCGGCTATATTTATGTAATCGATATTGGCAAGAGAATTACTGGTTATACCTTCAAGCCTTACGCTCTTTACTCCGGCAGTTAAACTTACATCTGCAGATACGGTACTCCATGTTGTAAACGCGCCTGTCGGCGGGAATGTAATACTCGAAATTACTGTTGAACCGTTTATAATCAGTCTTGCAGACCTGTCGTCAGTTTTACCGTGTGCATATCGCCAGGTGAAAGTATATGTTCCGCCTGTAAGGATATTCACGCTCCAGTCAATTCCTGTGCCGGCGGCATTTGTAGTGTCGCAAAAACCTGTGCCTGTATATCCTGCGTGTTTATTATCGATGATTCCTTCCACATTACAGAAGCCTGCGGTATTTTCCTGTATGGTAACGCTCGAACTTCCTGCGCTCGGATACGCGAGAACTTCGCTTGAATAATCGGATTCGTTTGAATTCGTATCAGCCGCAGTAACGACATAGTAGTATGTTGTGTTATTTGTAACACTGTTATCTGTGTAATCCGAATTTATCAGAAGCGAACCGTTTAATTTTGTATATCCGCTGCCTGAAGTTGTCGAACGATAAATATTATAGCCTGCCAAATCTTCTTCGGCATTGTCGTCCCAGTCGAGCGAAACTATTGCATCTCCTGCCGATGCTCCCAGGCCTGTCGGTGCATCCGGCGGTGTAATATCAGGCGCTATATAAAGCCAGTTTTCAGACATCCAACCGAGTTCATAAAAATCTACTTTGCAGTCGCCGTTATAATCAACGTTCCAAAGCTGCTCGCAGTCAGAAATGCCCCAGTAATTGGCAAATACTGCAAAGTCATTCATATCTACGAATCCGCTGCGGTCGAAGTCGCCGTAATAGCCGAAATACCAGTGCGGCGGATAACCGTCCTGACCGTCGACGCCGGCGCCATATTGAACCAATGCCGGAATATCTTCGGCATTATCAAGCGTATATGAATACGGCGGCGTGAAAACCGTGTCGGTGCCGTCAATAAGTACGACATCCGAATCGTCTCCCACAACCCATGTAACATTATCAAGAATGTTGCCGGATGCGTACAGCAAGCCCGGGTCGCCTCCTGCCGAAGTAACATATCGCTGCCATGGATTCTGAACGTCTTTGAAATAATTGTTTTCTACAAGACACTGCGCGTACAAACGAGTGCGGATGCAGTAATTATTGCCCGGACAGTCGAAATAGGTGTTATATATATGAGCCTTTCCGAAACGTACGGAAGGCATACGCTCGTGACTCAAGGTCGAATACCAGTTATGGTGAAAAGTGACAAGGAGATGGTTCATATCCGTGCCGCCATTGTCGTCGGAATGTCCGACTAAGTTGCTGAAATTGTGACCGCTGTCGTATGTGTACTGGAATATACACCATGAGACGGTGACATAGTCGGCGCCGTTCTTGATATCGATATTGCCGTCGCCTCCATCGGTAAACGTGCAGTGGTCGACCCAGATGTGCTGGACGCCGTCAATGCTGATGCAGTCCCCATCGCCGGCCCCGGCTTCGTTGTCCATGTCCAGAAACCTGAAGATGTTATTGCTTTCTTCGCTATTGTAGCACTTCAGATTGCCGGTGATATGCGATCCAGGCAGGCCGATGATTGTCTTGTTGCCCCGGACGCGGATATTCGAACCGCCCAGATTGATATTGCCGCTTACATAAATGATATACGGATCTTGGTTGGTGCCCTGTACGTAGTAAATAAAGTCCGTGACGTTGTCAACTGTGACTGTAGTGCCGCCTGCTCCGCCTGTAGTACCGCCGCTTTCGCTGGCCCAACCGATAGGCGCGCTATCATACGCCTGAACCGAAAAGGTAAAGGAAAATAAAATTGTGACAAACCCCGCCAAAAAGTATGCTCTTTTCATTGCCGTTGCCTTTAAAACAAGGAATCTACTTATTTTGCTTATTTTACCATAAATTTACTATAAAATCAATGTTAAATGCTTATTTAAAAAGGATTTGCGCAAAAATACGCTTTTCTTTGCGCGAAAATAATCTTGTGTAATCGTAAAAGCGTATTTCAGTATTGTAAAACGCTTCTGATAAATTTATGTTTTTATTTTTATTGCCAGCATTCTGCGGCAGGGGTGCGATTGCAGGTTAGCCAGTCTTCCGCGAACTGGAGAATATTGAGCCAATCGCCAGTCCATATATCCGAAAGAATGACATAATCGAAAAAGTCAACCTGGCAATTGTCATCGAAGTCCGAAGCTATCGTGCTGGAACAAATATATCTCGAAGCTGCAGCCGATGCCTCGTTTGACCAGAATGTTTCATTTTGGCTGATGTTCTTGTTACGTGCTTTTACCTGATAAGTATATGTAATGCCATCAGCTAAACCTGTATCGATAAATTCTGTACTGTCTTGCCAGCCTGAATTGTGATTAGGGTCGGTAATATTTGCGAAATAATATTCCACGCCGGTTAGGTCGGTCGCCGCATCTGCGGTCATTGTAATAGTATAAGCGCCGCTTACGTAAGGTGCCTGTGCCCAGACAAGCGGATTTGGTTTTGGTGCATAAGGGTCTGGACATAGGCTGTTGATATATTTTTCCAGATTGGTGTAGCCGTCGCTGTTGTAGTCGCCGTTTCGGTCTATTGCATCATTGGGATTCAGGCCGTGCTGGATTTCCCACTCGTCAGGCATACCATCATGGTCACTGTCGGCAGGGGCGGGGAGAGAATTTAAACTCGGCCAGCCGCCAACTGTTGTTTGCGAATCTATAATTCCTTTATTCACGCCATACGCGCCGCCGTAATTTGCAGTACGAGTCGATACTTCATTTAAAATACGTGTATCGATTGAATCTCGCACGAGATTGCATCCGACATCTCTAAGCACGTAATAGTAAGCATTCTGCGCGGTTTGCTCTGTTACAGGATATGTAGTCGCAACAGAGAAAGGCGTCGTTGATTTACAAAGACTTCTTTCGGCACTGCCGCCGTCCGGGTCAACTCCAAGCCAGTTATCCGCTGTTACGGAGGGGTATCCGTCAACATAATTGCCGGTGATAAACCATTGCCCGTAAACGTGCGGAACAGTGACGACGCCATTGGCATCTTTTCGCAGACTGGGTTGAACAATACGGTCCTTAACACCGCTGCCTGTCGCAGGCCCATACTTATAATAGCAGTTGACTATATTAACTGTTGCTTTTTCACCGCCATAGCAACTGTTGAAGCCCCAGTTGTATATCACATTATTGCGCATATCGACATTGTTTGTTATTTCCCCGTCAACCCGCGGATTACGCGATGTATGGTGCGCCAGCAGATTATGATGCCATGAACTGTTCGTATTGCCCCATATTCCGCCGTAGCCGTGATTTCCTTTTTCATGATGAGATGCGTACAGGCTCTCCGACATCAGGCACCACTGTGCGGTGAAGTTTGTGTTGACATAGTAAGAAAACGTTTCATCAACAGACCAACTTGCCGTCACATGGTCGAAAATTATTCTGTCGCCGTATCGTCCCCACGTCGCGTCATCGTCGTTGTTATCTGTTCCATCAGGCCATTGGTCTCCAAGCCGGCAGCGGATATATCTGATAATCACATTGTCATAGCCTGCATATAATGTGCCGTTTGCTATACATATTCCGTCGCCCGGTGCGGTCTGTCCTGCGATTGTTACATTGCCGTAATATAAATTAAGTTTTGAATTCAGGTGAATTGTTCCCGAGACACGGAAGACTATTGTACGAGGCGTATTGTGATTCAGCGCATCTCGCAGCGAACCGGCGCCGGAATCGTTAAGATTTGTAACTTCATAAACAACGCCGCCTCTGCCGCCTGTTGCCACAGCCCCCCAGCCCTGGGCGCCGGGAAACGCCGGCACTGAAGCTATAACGTCAAATGCAAAGCAGAACAGGATTATAATGAGCCCAATCAGGACAGGGACTCTTCTCATCACAAGCCTCCAGTGATATTAATCAGCAATTTAAATTAAGTATAACACTTTTGCCATAGGACATGATACTACATTTTGCGTAATAAAATTGCATAATTGCGTACTGTTCCCTTATTTCTCATTGTTTTAATGAGTTGGTGCCATTTTTAGTAAATTTTCAAAGTTATTTTGATTTGAGATTTTT
The DNA here is from genome assembly GCA_041652575.1 of Phycisphaerae bacterium. Classification (NCBI taxonomy): domain Bacteria; kingdom Pseudomonadati; phylum Planctomycetota; class Phycisphaerae; species Phycisphaerae bacterium. The sequence goes on from JBAZHC010000012.1 coordinate 40,394, forward strand.
TTCTTTTAGCATGCAGTACAGAACCGGCACAATCAGCATAGTAAGAATCTCGATGCTCATTCCGCCAAAGGATGGAATCGCCATGGGAATCATAATATCGGCTCCTCGGCCTGTCGATGTCAGCACTGGCAGCAGGGCGAGTATGGTAGTGGCCGTTGTCATAAGACATGGCCGGATTCTGCGATTGCCTGCCTTTATTACGGCCTGTCGGATATCCCTGATATTTTCAGGTTTCAATTTTTTGAAAGACTGCTCAATGTAAGTACACATTACTACGCCATCGTCTGAAGCTATGCCGAATAATGCCAAAAACCCAACCCATATAGCTACGCTCATATTAATCGGATGAATCTGGAAAAGTTCACGCAGCGACTGGCCGAAAACGCTGAAGTTCAGGAACCAGCTCTGATTGTAGCACCATATCATCAAAAAACCGCCTCCCCATGCGACTATAATGCCGGAGAAGACAAGCATACTTGTCATAACGGATTTGAACTGCAGATAAAGAATCAGGAAAATTACAAAAAGAGCCAGAGGCACGACCACTGACAGAGTTTTCTGGGCACGTATCTGACTTTCATAAGTACCTGCGAAATTGTAGCTGACGCCTTTTGGGATAATTAATTGTCCGGCATCAATTTTATCTTTGAGAAATTTTTTGCACTGCTCAACAACATCGACTTCGGCGTATTGCGGCTTTTTATCGAACAAAACATAACCGGTAAGAAAGGTATCCTCGCTTTTTATTTCCTGCGGGCCGCGGACGTATTGTATGTCCGCAAGCTGGATAAGCGGGATTTGCGCGCCGTTGGCTGCGGGCACGAGAATCCTGCCGAGTGTTTCTATCGAATCGCGAAGTTCTCGCATATACCTGACGCGAACCGGATATCTCTCTCTGCCTTCGACGGTAGTCGTAAGCATATCGCCGCCTATTGCCACTTCGATAACATCCTGAACCTGGCGAATGGAAATGCCGTACCTTGCAATCGCCCGGCGGTCTATGTTAATTTCCAGATAAGGTTTTCCGACGATTCTGTCGGCGATGACGGTCGATGCTTCGACGGAAGGGACTTCTTTGAGAAGATTTTCGATGTCAAAGCCGACTTTTTCAATAGTGTCCAGGTCAGGCCCTTTGACTTTAATGCCCATCGGAGCACGCATACCGCTTTGCAGCATAACTATACGCGCGGCAATCGGCTGAAGTTTGGGCGCACTTGTCGTGCCGGGGACTTGAGCGGCATTTACGATTTCGTGCCAGATATCATCAGGCGATTTTATATTGTCTCGCCACTGTCGATACGGCCTTCCGTTTCTATCAGGTATAAGATTGCCGTCCTTATCACGTGCGAATTGTTTTGTTTTTTTATCGTATCTGAAACTGATTCTCCTGCCGTCCTTGTCGAGGATGTACTCGGATTTATAGTTAATAACAGTTTCAATCATTGAAACAGGAGCAGGGTCGAGAGGGGATTCCGCTCTGCCTATTTTACCGACGACGGTGTCAATTTCCGGAATGGAATTAATGGCGACATCCTGTTTTTGAATTATATCCAGAGCCTCGCCCAGAGATGCGTGCGGCATAGTGGTTGGCATATATAGAAACGAGCCTTCATCCAGCGACGGCATAAATTCCTTGCCCAGGCCCGACCAGATAAATCCGCCGAGAATTATTATAAGCAGCGGAACCGATAAAAATTTTAATTTATTTTCAAGGCACCAGTTGAGAATTAAAGGATAGTATTTTTGGAAGAAATGGAAGAACAAAAGCAAACCGCCGATTAGAACAACTACAAAAATAATGTTTAAAATCGTACCTTTTGCCGGCCCCAGCGGCAGCCAGTCTAATGTAAGAATTATGCCCACCAGCGCTATCGCGAAAACATTGGCGATGAGGACGCTTTTGGAAGATTGTGTTTGCGAACTTTGGCGTCCTTTGACGAGATAATAAATTCCGATGACGACAATAACCAGACCGAGCCAAAATCCAATCACAAAACCTGCCGCGATGCCGGCGGCTACGACACAGCCGGCCAATAGGTAACGGGCCCACTGTTTTATCCGGGCCTTTTTCGTGAATAGTATATGCGCAGCGGACGGGATAATGGTCAGGGCGATAATGATTGAAGATATAAGGGCGAATGTTTTGGTAAAGGCCAAAGGCTTGAAGAGTTTGCCCTCAGAGCCGGTCATAAAAAAGACCGGCAGGAAACCGACAACGGTAGTGGCTACGGCGGTAAGAACTGCGCTGCCGACTTCGTATGAAGCGTTAAAAACAACTTCCAGCTTATTGTCTTCTGGTTTGGCTTCATTAAGATGATTCAAAATATTTTCACATATAATTATGCCCATATCGACGATTGTGCCGATTGCGATTGCGATGCCGGAAAGGGAAACGATATTGGCGTCGACGCCGAAAGTTTTCATCGCGATAAAGCACATCAGCACCGCCAGCGGCATCATCGAACTTATCAGTATCGAACTGCGAAGGTGCATAAGCATTATGATAACGACAATAATAGTTATCAACACTTCCTGTCTGACGGCCGTTTCGAGAGTTCCAAGCGTTTCGTAAATAAGGCCTGTACGGTCGTAGTATGGCACAACCCTGATTTGTGATACCGTTCCGTCGGCGAGTGTTTTTTTTGGCAGGCCGGGTGCAATTTCCGCAATTTTTGCTTTTACGTTTTTGATGGCCTGGAGAGGATTGAAACCGTACCTTACGACAACGACGCCTCCGACAGCTTCGCCGCCGGCTTTATCGAGCGCGCCCCTGCGAAGGGCCGGGCCGTAAGAAACTTTTGCTATGTTTTTGACATATATGGGTACACGGTCATTGACTTTTATGACTGTGTTTTCGATATCTGAAAGTTTCTTTATGAAGCCGAGTCCTCGAATTATATATTCGACTTTGTTTATCTCTATGGTTCGTGCACCGACATCGACATTGGAAGCTTTAACCGCCATAAAAATATCTTCAAGTGAAACTTTATAGGCTCTCATCGCGTCAGGGTCGGCATCGATTTGATATTCTTTTACGAATCCGCCGATGGAGGCCTCTTCGCTTATTCCTTCGGCGCCGAGCAGAGCGTAACGGACGAGCCAATCCTGAGCGGTTCTAAGTTCTTCAAGGTCCCATCCGCCTGTCGGGTTGCCTTTTTCATCCTGTCCTTCGAGAGTGTACCAGAAAATCTGACCCAGTGCCGTCGCGTCCGGCCCGAGCATAGGCTGAACGCCCTGCGGCAAAGTGTTTGCGGGCAGTGAATTCAGTTTTTCGAGAACCCTGCTCCTCGACCAGTAAAAAACTATCTTCTCATTAAAGATTATATAGATGCTCGAAAAGCCGAACATCGAATAGCTGCGGACGGTTTTTACGCCGGGCACGCCCATAAGAGCGGTAGTCAGCGGATATGTAATCTGGTCGTCGACATCTTTGGGCGAACGGCCGGGCCAATCGGTAAATACTATCTGCTGGTTCTCGCCTATATCAGGAATCGCATCTACAGCGACAGGATCTCTGGGCAAAAACCCAAGTTTCCAATCGAAAGGAGCAACGTGCAGCCCCCAGAGGATTATAAACGCGGCAAGAAGGGCGACTACGAGCTTGTTTTCCAGACAGAAGCGAATAACACCGGCAATTATTCCGGTCGGCTTTGGGTTAGTCTCGTTCATTATGTATCGTCTCGTAAGATTTTATTTTTTAAACTGCGGCAGTTTTGCGATATATTTTTCCGGGTCTTTCTCAAATTCTCCCTTGCATTGCGCACAGCAGAAATAAACTTTTTTGCCCTGATATTCGACGAATATATCCTTGTCGATGGGGCCTTCCATTACAGGACACATTGTTTGTTCAATTTCCGCCGAGGCAATTGTATTAGCTTCTGTTGCCGGTGCGGGCGGAGCGACAGGTTCCGTTTTCTTCTGGCAGCCGACTATTACGAGCAGACAAACTGCTATTAACAGCGTTAGTGCTTTTTTACTGTTCATTTTTCTATCCTTTCAAAAATTAATGCTGATGACCGGCGGGCATTGGTTTTTCCATACCTTCCGGGCTCATCATACTTGGTTTGGCTTGTATCTGAAGGTCGGCGTCAATCTTGAAATTGCCGTTTGTAACGACAGACTCGCCCTGCGACAGGCCTTCTTTAACGATATAGTAATCGCCTGCCCGAGGGCCTAAAACGACTTCTCTGCCTTCGAACGAAGGTTTGTTTGGGTCGGGCGATCTGACATATACAACAGCTCTTTTTCCGGTTATAAGCGGTGCGGTCGCGGGAATTACCAGCGGTGCAAATTCAGGGTTCTGCGCACTTACATAACCGAGGGTTTCAGTTTTGACCAAATTCATTCCGCATATATCACATTGTCCGCTTGTTTCCTTTACGACCGATGGATGCATCGGGCAAATCCATTTTCCCACCATATTGGGGTCCATAATATTGCCGCCCATAGCGACTTTCGACCTCACGACGGCGCGGACGAACATTTCAGGTTTTAATTTTCCATCGGGATTTTGTACATTTACTCTTAATTTTATAGTTCTGGTTTGAGGGTCTAAAACAGGAGATATGAAGCTTATGACTCCTTTGAATATTTCTCCCGGATATGCTTCGGTGGTGAATTCGACTTCCTGTCCGTATCTGAGCCAGACCAAATCTGATTCGTAAGCGTCGAGCTTGACCCACACCTCCGACAAATCGGCAATAGTGTAAATTTTCGTTCCGGTATCGATATACATTCCCTGGTTGGCGTTCTTTTCAATCACTATTCCGCCGATAGGCGAAGTTATAGTTACATGGTCGGTCGGCCGACCGGTCTTTTCGACTTCCTGAATTTGCTCGCTGGTCAATCCCAATAGACGCAGTTTTTCCCTTGTAGCGTTCAGTGTCTCGTTAGCCGAGCGAACCATCATTTCAGAACTGTCCGGCTTGAGTTTTTTTTGCGATTGTGCGGCCTGCAGCAGTTCAGCCTGAGCGCTGATAAGCTGGGGGCTGTAAAGATAGACCATGTGGTCGCCTTTTGAAACCACTATGCCTGTAAAATCAACATATAATCTGTCGATTCTGCCGGGCACCCACGCCGTAATATATTTTATTTTCGATTCGTCGTAATCGACTTTGCCGAACATTCTGATTTGAGTTTCTACGAATTTTCTTTCAACAGGAGTTGTTTGTATGTCCATCAGTTTTAAAGCTTCGTTTGAAAAAGAGATTTCTCTTTTCGCCGCACCAGGATTTTCCTGATTTACGGGTACGAGATTCATTCCGCAGAGAGGGCACTTCCCCGGATTTGGCTGATGGATTTGAGGATGCATTGAACATGTCCACCATTGCTCTTTAGCCTGCCCGGTTTGCTGGGATACGGATGTCTCGGTTTTCTTTGAGCTGCTTATAAATCCCTTGGACAAAAAACCTGCGAGGAAAACTATTATCAGTATGATTATTGTTTTTCTTTTCATTTTTTTATTTCCTGTCGTCGAAATTTTAATTCAGCGGGACTCCGGCCAGCATTTCCATTTCCGCGATTTTTTGCTGATTATCCGTCAGCAGCCTGCGATAGTCGAGGTTGTATTGCAGCAGAATACGCTGAGAATCGATAAGTGAAAGAAAATCGACCGTTCCCGACCTGTAAGCCGCTTCCGATGCGTTTACAAGCTCTTCGGATTTCGGAATAATATCGCCGTAGAGATTTATTTTTCTCTGGGTTTCTTCTATTTCATATAAAACCGCTGCGACCTGAGCGGTTAAATTGTTTTCAGTATTAATTTTTTGCCAGGTAATTTTTCTTTCATTCATTTTCGCCTGCATCTCGGCGGCTTTATAGCTGTCTCGCCACAATGGAATGTTCATCTGGAAAACAAGGGCGACGGAATCATGGCCGCTATTTCCGCCGCTTTTATCGAATTGAGTCCACTCGACTCCCAATCCTATATCGGGATAAAATTTCTTTTGCGCGAGTTTGATTTCATTTTTCGCCGATTCAATCATCCATTTTAATTCGGCAATTTCAGGATTTTTTTCTTTGAGCGAATTTATCAGTTGATTGTAATCAATCGTGAGTTTGGATATAACAGGCGTCTGCGGCCAATCGAGGCCGTCCTGAGCAGGGCGGTTGAGTATCGCGTTTAGTCTGGCGGTCTGGGGTTTTTTAAATTCGCTAAGACTGGTGAGAATTTCATCGAGTCTGGCAAGCTCAATCTGCGCCCTTATCACATCGGGATGAGTACCTGCGGCTGTGGTATATTTTGTAAGAGCAATCTGCTCGAAATTTTTAATCAGTTCTAAATTCTGCTGTGCGATATCGATGGCGTCCTTTAGATATAGAAATTCAAAGAACTCTTTTTTAACCTGCCAGTTAAGTTTGAGTTTTGCCGCTTCGAATCTCTGCCTCGCGGCTTTTGCCATTGCCGAAGCGGAATCCGTTTGTGCCTCTATTTTTCCTATCCAGGGAAAAGTTTGCATAATGGAAGCCATCTGACCCATCTGCATATCAGACTGGCGGACATATTTGCCATAACTGAACTGCGGGTCGGGAAGGGCTTTGGCCTGCGGGATTTGCTCTAAAGAGGCTTTCCATTCCTCGAATTTGGATTTCAGCTCGGCGTTATTAAGCGATGCGAAGGTTAAGTAATCCCCTAAAGTTTTAAGACTGTTGGAATCGGGCGAATTGACATCAGCAATACTGATTTGGCTCAAAATCGCTAATACTAAAAACCCCAATATTCTACTATTCATATCCACTCCATAGGAATACTTCTATGTTGTACAATTAAAATACGCTGGCATCAAGAGAATGTTCCCGCTCTAAGATAATTTTATATATATTAATATCGGAAAGAAACGGGAGTTTTCCTTAGAGTTGTTTTTTTATTAACTTTTTTGTATTACTGGTGTTATGTCGCAATCATTCTAATCAGTCCCCAGAATGCGGCCATAATGCCGATTGTAAGTGCGGTGCTGATGATAAAACCCCAAAAATCTTCTTTTGTCCATTTGCAGAATTCCCAGTCGGAGTTAGGGAATAATTTAGTATGGTCAAACCTTGTCGGATTGTCGTAGCTTTTCTGAAGTTCTGCATTATCTAATTGGCGGTCCGCGATAACTCGAGTTTTCATTTTGACATAGAACCGGGCGATGTTTTCTTCCAGCCCTTTATTTTTTGTAAATAAACTTACCGGGATAAGAATAATATACGGCAGAAACGAAGCAACGAGGTATCGTATCGTCAACAGCATAGATGGTTTCATTTCCTGCAGGTTCAGCCCAATTGTTTTGGCGATTATAAGTTCGGTATGCAGTCTGCCTATACCTGTCATCGGGGAGTTTGCGTCATCCGGATTGCTTCTCGCCACTGAATCGTAATATATACTTACAGGATGAATGATAAATTCCTTTTTTATTTTTTGTCCTGCTTGAATCGCGATTCCCTTTTCAACATCTTCCTGTTTGGCCGGCAAATTCCGTATAACAGTCTGTTCGCTGGTTTGCTGAGTGAGCCATTTTAATTGTTTGACTGAATCGAACTTAGTTAATACCTCCGGCAGGATTGCGAAGAGTATCGTGGTGATTATTACCTGTGCATATACGGCCGGCAGGGTCAGGCGTTTCCAAAACAGCATCAGCAATACCGGTGCCCCGAATATAATCATTAATGAAGGCATCATAACAATTACATTGATAACACTGCTGGTGTTTACAGATACATAAATCCCGAGCAGGAGAACGCCGACAATGGAAATTCTCGATATGTTGATGTAATGTTTCTCGTTTTTGTTTTTGACGAATGGCTTATACAAATGACGAACGAATAATGCCGAAAGGTAAACGCATACGCCGGCCAGTGTGGACATATTTGCCGCAAGAATTCCCGCTATCATAAAACCCCGCGATCCCACGCCGAGCAGGTTATTGCTCATCACGCCCCATGCGGCATCCGGGTCGGAGACCGAATCCTTGTAGAGTGCATACGCAAGCAGGCCGCAAAAGGCCCACATTATTGTCAGAACTCGTTTAGTATAAGCACCGCCTATGTTGCCGATTCGAGCGGTAAGTTCATCTTTTGCCGAACCGTTGTTGGACATATTTCCCTGATGGCCCGCCATGCCTATGATAGAAACCAGTGTAAGCGCCGCGATGGAATTCCAGGAAAATTCATCTAAGCCTGAACCGAAAATCTCTAACATATGGTCCGGTATATTTGCTGAAAATGCTCCCCAGCCGCCGAGTTTTGCCAGTGCAATAGGAATCAGCATGGCCGAAAATACGAAAATGAGAATTCCCTGTATCAGGTCGTTCCAGATGGTCGCTTCAAGACCTCCCATTATTACATACATACCTACAAAAACTGTATAAAGAATATAAAACCAGGTGGCATCGGTGTAAGATATATATGCGCTTATCTGGTTCTTTTTGTACATACTGTCCAGAATCTGATATCTCGAATGCTGCTCATCGGTGAGTTTCTTCTCCTTATAAAGATTGTTGAGCTGGCGGTATTCCTGATGCAGCTCTACTTTTTGCTTTTCTGCAGCGGAATATTTTTCGTCCGGTTTTATTGTCATTGCCTCAAAGGTGCGAAGCGAGGTTTTGTAGCCGACGCCGATGATAATTACGCTCAGCCAGATACCGACACAGGCATAGATAGAGGCCATGAATTTGCTTTTGAAGCGTTCCTCGAAAAGCTCGGCCATAGTAATCAGCCGAACGCGTCTGAACCAGCCCGCCATAAACCAGTAATAAGGCCCGGTAAAGATGCCAATCAGCATAAGCCATACGCCGCCGAGTCCTTTGTTGAAGGCGAAACTGGCGGTTCTTACCGCGCTGTTGGCGTCGACGACGGTACTCATATTAAGGAAATACTGAAGGATTTTGCCGACGGTCCTGCCGGCCATAAAAAAGTCTTCTTCGGTGTGTATTTTTTTGGAAGTTCTTTTGCCAATGTAGGTGATAACTGCCAGGTAAATCGCAATCGTCAACACGTCAATTGGATGGAAACCAAAAATATCCAATTTACACCTTTCACTCGTGGTTTCTTATGGAGAACGGATTAAAGCATTTTAATCAACAGCCAGAAAGTTCCTAATATACCGACTGTCAGAGCCAGGCTCAGGAAGAAGCCCCAGGTATCTTCCCAGTTCCACTTGCAGAATTCCCAACTGGACTTCGGGAACAGTTTCGTATGGTCGAAACGTGTCGGGTCCGCATAGCTTTTCTCGAGTTCGGCCTTGTCCAGTTCATGGTCGGCGATAACCTTGGTTTTCATCTTGACGTAGAACCGGGCTATATTTTCTTCCAGTCCTTTATTGCGGGTAAGGAGACTTATCGGTATCAGAATAAGAAACGGCAGAAACGTGTCGACAAGATATCTTATCGTCAGCAGGGCGGAAGGTTTCATATCCTTCAGGTTAAAACCAATCGCTTTGGCTATGACGAGTTCTGTGTTTATCCTGCCGATGCCGGCCATTGGCGAATTTGCATCGTCCGGATTGCTCCTTGCGACCTTATCGAAGAATATACTTTTAGCGGGAATAATAAGTTCTTTTCTTATCTTTTTCCCGACCTCGGGAGCAAGACCCAACTCGACGTCTTTTTCAGTAGCCGGCGCATTTTGTATAGCTGTCTTTTCTTTGGTTTGCTGAGTCAGCCATTTTGATTGATTAATAGCATCGAACTTGGGTAATAATCCCGGCAGAATTCCGAATATAAGGGCGCAGATGATTACCTGTACATATACGGCCTTTAGCGTCAGACGTTTCCAGAACAGCAGAAGCATTATCGGCGCTCCGAAGATGACATTCAGTGAAGGAAGCATTTTAAGTATATCGAGGATGCCGCCGCTTGCCACTGCGACATAAATAGAAAGCAGCAGGATGCCGGCAATTGAAACTCTCGATACATTAACATAGTGCCTCTCGGACATGTTTTGCATGAATGGTTTGTACAAATGCCGAACGAATAATGCGGACAGATATATGGAGACGCCGGCTACAGTTGACATATTTGCCGCCAGAATGCCCGCTATCATAATGCCTCGCAGGCCGACGCCAAGCAGATTGTTGCTCATTACGCCCCATGCGGTATCGGGGTCGGAGATTGAGAATGTGCCTTTGACGCAGAGTGCATATGCAAGCAGGCCGCACATCGCCCACATAATAGTCAGAACACGCTTCGTGTAAGAACCGCCGATATTACCGGTTCTGGCGGTCAGCTCATCCTTGGCTGAACCGTTATTCGACATATTTCCCTGATGTCCGGTAATGCCGATAATATAGTTGGCTACCATATATGCCGCTATTGACCATATAGAGAACTCGTTCAGGCCGGAGCCGAAAAAGTACAGCATATGTTCGGGAACTCTTGCGGAAAATCCGCTCCAGCCTCCCAACTTCACCAGCGCAATAGGTATCATCATTCCTGAAAATATAAGTATCAGGATTCCCTGCAGCATGGTATTCCAGACCGCCGCCTGAAGTCCTCCCATTATTACGTATGCACCCATAAATCCTATATAAATCAGGTAGAACCACCATGTTTTGGTGTAAGATATGTAAGCGCTGATTTGGTCTTTTTTGTACATATTATCGAGGGTTTTATATCTTCCAACTTTTTCAGGTTCGAGTTGTTTAGCCTTGTAGAGTTTATCGAGGTCGCCGTATTCCCGAAACATGTCCACCTGTGCTTTTTCTTCCACGGAATATTTTTGGGCCGGCTTGACTGTCATAGCCTGGAATGTTCGGAGTGATATTTTGTTGGCGATACCGATATTGATGACACTCAGCCAGATTCCGACAACAGCATAGATACTTGCCAGAAATTTGCTTTTGAATCGTTCTTCGAAAAGCTCGGCCATTGTAACGAGCCTGACACGCCTGAACCAGCCTGCCAGAAACCAGTAGTAAGGGCCTGTAAGAATAGGAGCCAGCAGCAGCCAGACGCCGCCGAGTCCTTTGCTGAAAGCGGCAGCGGCGGTATTTACGGCCTGACCGGCATCAGTTATCGTGCTCATGTTCATGAAGAATTGGAACACTTTGCCGACACCGCGGCCGGCCAAAAAGAAGTCTTCCTGATTGTGTACTTTAGAGGTGCTTCGTTTTCCAATGTAGGTGATAATTGCCAGGTATGCTACGATTATCAAAATATCTATAATGTTGAATCCAACGATATTCATCCTGATATTCCTTTCATTCGGGTCGTAGAATGGTGTATCCTGATTAAACCTAAGACCATATCAGGAAAAGCATTATATGTCCACCAGAAAACCGCGCAAAAAAGAACGTCATATCGCGCAAATTTCGCGGGAAAATCTTGACAGATGATGATATAACCTGAAAAATACAAGTGCATTGAAAGTAAAGAGAGCTAAGGAGCAATGAATTGTTCGGGAGCAATATAGATGAGAACTTTTCCTTGTGTTTTGATATTGATTGTAATATTCCTGCCTTTGTGTCTTGTCAATGCCGCTGATTGTGATGGAGTGCCAATGATATTGTTTTACGACACCCCTGCCGCCGAATGGGTACAGGCAATCCCGATAGGCAACGGCCGAATTGGAGCGATGGTTTTCGGCAGAACGGCCGACGAACTGATTCAGTTCAACGAGGATACTTTCTGGGCAGAAGGGCCTTACGACCCTGTCAATCCCAATGCCCTGGATATGCTGCCGCAGGCGAGAAACCTTGTCTTCGAAGGCAAGGCAAAAGAAGCACAGGATTTAATCAATCAAAATATGATGGCTGTTCCGCCAAAACAGGCGGCGTATCAGCCCGCAGGATTATTAAATCTCACATTCGGCGGACATCAGCAGGTTACGGATTATCGCAGGGGGCTCGATTTGAGTACCGCGGTAACAACGGTTGAGTATAAAGTTGGTGATGTAACATTTAAACGGCAGATATTCAGTACGCCGATTGACCAGGTTACAGTTATTCATCTTTCGGCTGATAAGCCGGGGATGATAAATTTCATCGCTGATTTTAATGCTATGCAGGACAAAAAGAAAATTGAAATTATCGGAGACGATACTATTGCGCTTGAAGTTTACGGCGCACCGTCTAACAGTGTTGATGGCAAATTGAGATGCCATTCGCGAGTAAAAGTCATTACACAAAAAGGCAAAGTCAGGCTCGAAAATAATAAATTGCATATCGAAGGGGCAGATTCGGCAACTTTGTTTTTGGCGTCAGCGACAAATTATATTAACTATAAAGACGTTAGCGGCAATCCGGAGGCAATCGTGGAAAAACAGCTTAAAGCCGCATCGAAGAGGCCTCTTGAAAAAATACTGTCCGACCATATCAGCGAATACCAGAAACTTTTCAATCGCGTTCGGCTTGATTTCGGCACAACAGATGCGGCCCAATTAGCAACGGATGTGAGAATAAAAGGTTTTGCCGCAAATAGAGACCCGCAGCTTGTCGCGATGTATTTTCAGTTCGCCCGTTACCTGCTTATTTCATGTTCGAGGCCGGGCGGCCAGCCTGCTAACTTACAGGGATTATGGAATGACAGCGTTAAACCGCCATGGTCGAGTAAATATACAATCAATATTAATACGGAAATGAATTACTGGCCGGCCGAGCCGACAAATCTGTCTGAATGCGGCGAGCCTTTATTCGCTATGATTAAGGATATTGCAGTAACAGGCCGCAGAACCGCGGAAATAAATTACGGCGCCGGCGGCTGGGTTTGTCATCATAATACCGATTTGTGGCGGGCGACAGGGCCGATTGACAGTGCGTTTTATGGTTTCTGGCCCAGCGGCGGGGCGTGGCTTTGTCAGCATTTGTGGTATCACTACGAATACACAGGCGATAAGGAATTTCTTAAAAAATATTATCCGGTAATGAAAGGGGCGGCGCAATTTGTTGTCGATACACTCGTCGAACATCCGAGATATCACTGGCTCGTTACCTGTCCTTCGATGTCGCCTGAAAATAAAATTTTCGACGATATAAGCATCTGCGCGGGCCCGACTATGGATATGCAGATTATTCGCGACCTGTTCAATAACTGCATCAGGGCTTCGCGGATACTCGGCATCGACGAAGGTTTTCGAAAAGTTCTCGAGGATGAAGTCGGCAAACTCGCTCCGATGCAGATTGGCAAACACGGCCAGTTGCAGGAATGGCTCGAAGACGTTGACGGCCCCGAAGAACATCATCGCCACGTTTCGCATTTGTACGGCCTTTTCCCGAGCAGCCAGATAAGCAAAGACCAAACGCCCGAACTTTTCGCGGCGGCCCGCAAATCTCTTGAGATACGCGGCGACGGCGGCACAGGCTGGTCGATGGCGTGGAAGGTTAATTTCTGGGCAAGACTGCAGGACGGCGACCACGCCTTTAAAATGCTGACAAATCTTATTTCAACCGGCACATATCCGAATATGTTCGATGCTCATCCGCCGTTTCAGATTGACGGCAACTTCGGCGGGGCAAGCGGAATTACCGAAATGCTGATGCAGTCTTACTCGAAGATTGATGGCAAAAATCTTTCAGGCGAAATTTATTTATTGCCCGCTCTGCCGTCTGCACTGCCGAGCGGCTCTGTAAAAGGTCTTCGTGCACGCGGCGGCTTTGAAGTAAATATCGAATGGAAAAACGGGAAACTTATTCAGGCGGAAATAAAGTCTCTTCTCGGAAATGATTTGACAATCCGTTATAGTGATAAAATTGTTGAAACAAAGACCGTTAAAGGCAGAACATATATTTACGATGAAAAATAAGTAAGCTATGGATTATATTGCATTAGCCAGTTTTCTGCCATCGCTGCGAATTCGAGAAAATTAACCGTGCAGTCATCGTCGATATCCATATCGGCAGTTGCGTCGCAATCGTTTACCAGCCACAGGTCAGAGAAGTAGCCAATGTCTTTTGTGTTGACGGTCTGGTCGATTACAAAATCACCGTAAATTCTGGGTATTGCAGAAACTTCATTTGAATATACGGACGCATTCGAAGATGTATCGACGGCTGTAACAACGTAATAAAATTTTCTTCCATAGATAATATAAATATCCACAAAGTTCGAATCAGTCAGAAGTGTAGTGCCGTTCAATTTGCTGTATCCGGTCCCTGGAGTTAAGGAATGATATATGTTGTAACCTGCCAGGTCGCTTTCGGTATTATCGTCCCAATCAAGTATCACTTTGGTTTCGTTTGCCTCTGCTGTCAAACCTGTCGGTACTGCGGGCGGTGTTATATCAGGTTCGATACCATCTGCACCGGCACCTGCCATAACAATGTTTTTAATCAGGTTTCCAGGATTTAGATTATAGGAATACGGCGGAGTAAAAACTTCACTGTTAGGTATGTAGTGAATACCAGTACAGCCGGAAGTGAAATTTCCCATTGAATATACCAATGCGGATGCGTTTGGTTCGTCAATTGGTTCATCGACCTGGTAGAAATAATTAGATTCGATGCGCAGTTGCGCTTCTTTGCCGGGATGGATGCAATAATCATTTCCGGTGCAGCCGTAATAGTTATTATAGATGTGAACCTGGCCGAAACGGACGCGGGGCATTCTTCCCCTGCATCTTTCAGCCCACCAGTTGTGATGAAAAGTAATATGCAGTTTGCCTCTGTCGCCATATTCGGTGTCAGATGAGCCTATTAGATTGGTAAAGTGGTGGTCAGTATTATAGATTCCTGTTTCGTAGTAGAACTTGCACCATGATACTGTGACAAAGTCGGAAGCGTTGCCGATGTCAATCAGGCCGTCAGGTGAGTTATAGATATTACAATGGTTTATCCAGATATGGTGTGAAGCATCCTGGATTGTGATGCCATCGGTCCATGGGTCTTCAGAGCCTTCATTAGCGTTATAATTGATGTTAAGACGGCTAATAATGATATTGCTCACCCCATTTTTAATATCCAAATGTCCGTAAATCGTCGGAGATGTTCCGATGCCGACAATCGTTTTGTTCGATTTAACATACACGGTATGATTAGAAATGGAAGATAAATCAATAGTCCCGGAAATCTGTATGACATACGGTGTGGAAGATATGGCATAACTGTTAAATGACGCAGCAGTTGTTACAGTGACGGTACTTCCCGCGGCGCCGCCCGTAAGATTGTATGGTGTACCGCTCGTGTCGGATACCGAAGCCCAGCCGTCTGCGGCGAAGGCAGATGATACAAAACAGAACAGGCTGACTAAAACAAGTCCTGTTAACCAAAGTTTCTTTTTCATCACCGGCACCTTTTAAATTAAGCAACAACCTTAATTCTTCTTAGACTTATACGTTATTATACCAAAAATATCGGTTCAAAAACACCAGCGGCATTGAAAATAATAGAAATTTGTATTATTTCGCAATTTTCTGTTCTCAAAAAGGCTTTTTTTACAAAATTTATTCGAGAGATATACATATCATAAAAGGTTAAAATTGTCTTTTAATATCATCTTAGTATGTTTCGCTTCTTTACTCCAGTCCTTCAACTTCTGTGTTGTTCAATATGAACGGAGGTCCTTTTTGTGGTTCGATATTTACATTTTTTAGTTTAATGTTTTTGGCATTCTGAATTGTCATACCTGAACTGGCGGAGATATTGACATTTTCCATCACGACATCCGATACCGCGCACTCAGGCAGCCCTATAATCAGGCCGCCATTGTGAGACTCAAGAAAAGCGTGATATGCGTAATAATAATAGACAAAATCAGTAATGCGGTCGACAATCTCAGCTTCGCCATACGG
The DNA here is from genome assembly GCA_041652575.1 of Phycisphaerae bacterium. Classification (NCBI taxonomy): domain Bacteria; kingdom Pseudomonadati; phylum Planctomycetota; class Phycisphaerae; species Phycisphaerae bacterium. The sequence goes on from JBAZHC010000012.1 coordinate 56,093, forward strand.
GCCGAGGGCATTTATATTCTTAATCCGGATATTGCGAAAGACAGGTGTTAAAGCATTGACAGGCTGAGGCGCATCGTCTTTGGAACCCTCGTAATAGGAGGAAATATCAATCGGAACTCTTACGTTTTTCATAGTGATATCGCGGTAAGTGAGATTTTCCACCAGTCCGCCTTTACCGCGTGCGGATTTGATTCGGATGCCGCTGGCTAAATTCTCGAACCTGCATCGTTCAACGAGAAGATTACGAACCCCGCCTGCAGTTTCACTGCCGATGGACATGCCGTGACCGTGAAGGAACGTGCAGTCCGAAACGGTGATGTTTTCACAGGCTGCGTTTGGGTGCGCCGGGTCCGGCCGGCCGGATTTTATCGCGATGTTATCGTCGCCGACATCGATGACACATTTGGAAATGCGAACATTACGGCTGACGCTCGGGTCAATGGCGTCTGTATTCGGCGCGATTGACGGCGAACGGATAGTCACGCCTTCGATGAGTACATTGTCACAGTTTTTGGGAACAAGATGGAAACTCGGCGAATTGCAAATCGTAACGCCGAGAATCTTTACGTTTTTGCAGCCTTCCAGTACGATTAAACGGGGACGGGGCGAAGTATAACCCGGTTTAATTTTTCGGGCTTCCTCAGCGGGTATCCACCATCGCACGCCCGAGCCGTCGATAGTTCCCTTGCCGGTGATGGCGATATTGGTCAAATTTTTACCGCCGACGAATGGCGTAAAATCACTGCTGCCGCCGGCTTTTTCCAGCGTCCGTCCGGGGCGAAGGAAATCCTGCGGGTCGTCCGTTGCTTTCAGCTTGGCGCCCTCGTCGAGCTGCAATGTGGTTTTGCTGCGAAGAGAAATCGGTTTGCTTAAATATACTCCGGCCGGAAGCCTGACAATTCCGCCGCCGGCTTTGCCGCAGTCATCTATCGCTTTCTGAATTGCTTCGGTATCAACTGTTATGCCGTCGCCTTTGGCGCCGTATTGGCGAACATCAAAAACCCCGGCTGGTGCCTCTGTCGCCATTGCCGCGGCAGTGTAAAATAATGGAATCAAAACAAGTATCGCCAGAAAAAATGTTCTTTTCACGCCAATACTCCGTAAAAAAACTGATGCCATCATAACAAATTTTTTTATGTGAAAACAGTAAACATAAAAAATTGCGCAATTTCATCTTTTTTTTTGCATAATATACATAAAAAAGGCTGCCATTAATGGGCAGCCTTTTGACGGATATTGTTTTAAATTTAAAAGCTTACGGCATTGGGTTACAGTCTGTAAACTTAAGGCCGGAAGTTGAATTGGAATCAATATTCCATGCCGGCCCGCTATTTTTGATATTCACCGCGTCAAATGTGCTGTTTGTGCAATTCCTGATGTAAGCTCCGCCTTTCCTGGCGCCGTCTATAGAAATGTTGCTCAGGGAAAGATTGGTGTGTTGGGATTCTGGTAATCCGTTAATGTAGATACCGTAGGTTTTGATGTTTTCACAGGTAATATTTTTTACCGTGATATCCTTAAACTGTCCCGGACCTGCCGAAGGATAACTGCTGCCGTAAGTACTATCGAAGAATATCGCTTCTTTTAAAATATTCTTAATTGTAATATCTCTGCAGAGAATATCCATGGCTCCGCCGCCCTGATTTTTGCCTGTTTTAAAACGAAGTCCTCTGTCTGTACCGTCGAACAGACAATCTTCCACCAGGTAATCCTTGAACCATGCCGCTGTGAAACTTCCGAAGACCGCGCCGCCGTGGCCTCGTTTGGCAACACAATTAAAGACTCTGATATTTTTATCCGGGAAGTTTTCTTTTACGCCGTCTGCGCCGACGCCAGCGTTGAAATTAATGCAGTCGTCGCCGGTGTCAAAAGTGGAATTAAAAATGTAAGCCGTATCAGATGTGCAGACATTAAGGCCGTCCGCATTGTGTATGTCGTAGGTGCTTATATTGAGACCGTTTACGGTGATGTTTTTGGAATAGGTTATGAAGATAGTATGCATCGCGGGATTTACAAGTGTAAGTCCTCCAATATATACTCCGTTAACTCCTTTTATAACTATCATATCGCCTCTGTCGCTATCGTCGCCTTCGCTTGTGGCGACCTCATTAATAGCAAGTTTGGTAATGTTATGCCCCATAATGGAGCCGACAACATCTGATGAGCCGTTGACAGTACCCTTGCCGCATATTCTGACGTTAGTGATGCTGCCGTACTTTTCAGTATATGCATTTATCAATCCCATAAAATTGTTGCCGGAAGCATAATATGGAAATCTTTTGCTTGTCAGCGGGTAATCAGCGGCGTTATCACTGCCTCTCAAAGTTCCGTCGATTTGAAGTGTCATATCGCTTTTTAAGAACAGAGCGCCGCTTAAAAATGTTCCCTCCGGGATTAAGATTTTGCCGCCTTTCGTACATTCATCAATAGCTTTTTGAATCGCGGCTGTGTTTAAAGTATTGCAGTCTCCGACCGCGCCGTATTTGGTAACGTCGAAAACCTTCATCTGTGGCGCCGTCGATGGTATGACTTTGTTACTGGGTGTGGATTCAACACCGCAGGCGTCTACGGCTTTTACAATAAATGAGTGGGGGGTATCGGCATTCAAACCCGTAGCCGTGTAAAAAAGATTTTTCGTGTTTCCGGCCAAAGACCCTTCTATGTAAACATTGTAACTGGCAACATTCGAATAATCGTCAGGCTTGTTCCATATCACCGTAATACTCGAATCATCGATAGCCAGGGGCGGAACCATCAATCCTTTAGGTGCGGCAATAAGTGCCTTTTTGACAGCTGGTTTATGAACCCTTTGGGAAGGAGCGCAGCCAAAACATACAAGTAAGATAAGGCTGATTGAAGTGGAAAAAATAATAAAACTTTGCTTTTTCATTTTTAGACCTCCTGAAAAATTGCTTTTATAATATTTAAAATCTCCAATAATAAGGTCAGCAAGTATGCAGCCAAGTTTTACAAATGTCAAATTTATATTTTTGCTGTATTTATTACGTGAACTTTTTTTGACGTTGGAGAAAGAGCAATTCGGCAAACAAAATTACATCGTTCAGCCTCTGCGATGTCTGTTCGCTAATGAAGTTGATGCTGCTGACGGTACTTCTGGGGCAGCATTCCTGTGATTTGTTTAAAAGCGCGTCTCATATTGGAGGTGTAATGAAAACCTGAGCGGAGGGCTATTTCATCGACGGGAAGATTTGTCTCAACGAGCAGCACTTTGGCGTTTTCGAAGTGTGCCTGTATGATTTCATCGTGAATGGACCTTCCGACTATTTTATGGAATCTCAGCTGCAGCGAGCGTTTGCTCATACAGGCGTTACTGGCAATTTCGTTTACCTGCAGGGGCTTATTGCTGTTTTGCCGGATGTATCTCAATGCCCTTACGATGTCAAGGTCGTCGATTGCAAAGACATCTGTCGAGCCGCGGGTTTCAACATGTGTCGGCTGAATTTCTATGCACTGTCCCTCCATGGCTTCCTGGCCTGAGATTATTTTGTCGAGCAATTTGGCTGCACTGTAGCCGGCCTTTTTGAAATTAAGCGATATGCTTGACAGCGGCGGGTCACAAATATTGCAGATAGCATGGTCGTTATTAACGCCGAGGATGGCGATTTCATCCGGGACATTAAGGCCGGCCTCTTTTGCCACATTGATAAGGTGACAGGCAAATATGTCGCAGCTGGCCAGTATAGCCACCGGTTTGGGCAATTGTTTAAGCCATTTTATCAGTTCCTGCTGGCCGGTATTAAGAGCCGTGTTAATCCACAGTCTCGTAAAAGGTATAACATCGCTTGTAATAGGCACTTGTCTTTCTTTGAATACATTGACGACATAGCCCATCTTGGCCAGATAACTGGAAAAATATTCCAGTCTTTCGGCCGACCATCTTGCCTGTGTAATGCCGAAAAATCCGAAATTTACGAATTTCTTTTCCACGAGATATTCGCAGGCCATCTGCGCAACCTGTTCAGAGTTTGCGCTTATATAAGGAAGATTCATCAGTGTTTGCAGCGTGGACACTGCTATTACAGGGATGCCGATTTGGAGCAGTTCTTTCGCTTTTGTGGCTGTTTGCGTGCTCACAAACGCGCCTTTACAGCCTCTTCGCTTGAGAAAGGTTAAAGATTTTTGTGAGATGTCAGGCCAAACAATCAACTGCCAGTCTCCGTTATCTCGGATGTATTCAGAAATTCCGGCCATGATTCCTTCGGTGTTGGGGTTGATATTGTTGTGTGCGAAGGCTATTTTGATTTTTTCTTTCATCATGGATTGCCCGTGCCTTACTTGACTCTAAATCAGCTTTTAAGTAAGATAGCATATATAACCGGGATAATACCGGTTTGAAAATCTTATCGTTTATGCCGAATTTGTCAAGGCCTTAGTCTAAATCGCGCAAACATTTATTCAATTTCTCTTAATTGACTTTTGTCGCCTATTGACATATATTTTATCTGAATAAGATAAATTATCAGGAGCTTTTGGGTGAAAATAACAACAATGCGTTTAATCGACCATTGGGGTGGAAGGCCGATATGTTTTATTTTAACGATAATTCGCAAATGCTGTAACTTGTTTTTCAGTCAAAAATCCAAATCTAAAATTGAACGCATACTTTTCATTAAACTCGCCGAACAGGGAGCAACTGTCCTGGCCGATACAGCTATTCGCCGAGCCATTGAAATAGCGGGAAAAGATAATGTTTACTTTCTGGTTTTTAAGCAAAATCGCTTCATCCTTGATGTGATGGACATTATCCGCCGTGAAAATGTCATAACGATTCCCGATAACAATTTTATTTCAATGCTCTTTGGTACAATCAAGTCAATATGGCGTATTCGAAAGCTGCACATTGACGCGGCGGTTGATTACGAATTTTTCGCCAGAAGCTCCGCAATTTTGACATTTCTAAGCGGTGCGGGTATCAGGGTCGGCCTGCACAGTTTTGCTGATGAGGCTCCGTATCGCGGCGATTTAATGACACATCGTTTGAACTATAATCCGCACCTGCACACAAGCCAAATGTTTGAGGTAATGGTTGAAGCGGTTAATCTGCCGGCAGGCGATATGCCGAGACTGAATATAGACCTGCCGAAACTGCGGCCTGTGGAATCACATTTTATTCCCAATCCGGATGAGTTGAAAGAATTTAAAACGATGCTTGAAAAACAGGCCGGAACAGGCAATTATTCCCCGCTTATACTTCTCAACGCAAACGCATCCGACATGCTGCCGCTGCGCCGCTGGCCGAGCGAACGATATGAAGCTCTTGCCAGACGATTAATCGAAAAATCTCCTGCTTTGCATATAGCCTTTACAGGAGCGCCCCAGGAATCGGAAAAGGCATTGAAAATTGTCAAAGCAGTGGATTCGCAGAGATGTTTTTCAATGACCGGTAAAACGACACTGGAGCAATTAATGATGTTATACTGCCTGGCGGATGTTCTCGTGACCAATGACAGCGGGCCGGCACATTTTGCCGCACTGACTGATATTAAAGTCATAACGTTATTCGGACCGGAAACGCCGAAGTTATTTGGCGCTAACACTCCCAATTCGCATATTATCTGGAAAGATATTCCCTGCAGTCCCTGTGTAAGTGCTTATAATAATCGTCATTCAACCTGCAGTAATAATGTTTGTATGCAGCGAATAAGCGTCGATGAGGTTTATGATTTGGTATGCCGACTATGCAAATTGTAAAATATGCTCTTATTGTCGCGGCGGTCGCGGCAGTTCTATACCTGCCCATTCTGTCGGCCGAATTTGTTTACGATGATGAGCTGCAGATAGTAATAGACCCTTATATTCACCAGCCTCAGCATTTCGCCGATGTACTCAGCTTAAAAGTAATGACCCAGGGCGTTATCGATAATAATCGGCCCGTAAACCTCCTGTCGCTTATGCTTGATTCAGTTTTGTGGGGCAGGACGCCGTTCGGCTATCATCTTACAAACCTGCTGCTTCATTCGCTATGCTCGGCTATGGTATTTGTTTTGCTGTATGCTTTCCTGAAGCGAATATTCGCTCAAAAAGAACAGGAAACCGGGCCCTTATGGGCGGCATTTATCGGCGCAATACTTTTCGCGATACATCCCATCAACAGCGAAGCTGTGTGCGTCATAGCCTTCAGGGAAGACCTGCTGGTGACGGCATTTACACTTCTTGTTCTGATATTGGCGGAATTTTTTCCTTCTGAGCGAAAAATAGTTAATGTGCTGCTCGGAGCTGCTATCGTTCTTTCGATTTTCGCGGCCGCGGCGACAAAAGAAAACGGTGTGGTCGCGCCGTTTTTTCTTCTGCTTTACTGGCTTGTGGTTCGCAAAGCCGCCAACTGGCGAAAATGGGCGATACTTGTCGCCGCAGGATTTGCCGCGACTTTAACGTTTATGATTCTACGTTTTACCATTGTGGCTCCGCTTGTGTATGCCGATGTCGAAAAAGCGTCATACCTTGGCGGCTCTTTTTCCCGAATGCTCGCAATTCAGCCCCGTATATGGTTATATCAACTCCTTGAGCTTTTCTGGCCCGGTCTTATGTGTGCCGACCTTGGGGGTTATTCTATCAGTAATATTTCTCTGACGATGGCGATAATAGTGTTAAGCGTCGTCTGTATTGCCGCGATAATATTGGGACGGAAAAACAAAATTTTTACTTTGGGAATGTTATTTTTCGTGATATCCATGCTGCCGACGTCGAATTTTATTCCCATATACTGGCCGATGGCAGACCGTTATCTTTATCTTCCGATGTTCGGCCTGTCTCTGGCTCTGAGCGCGATAATCTGCCGTCTGAAAATTAAAAAAGGACTGCCGCGTATTTTCCTGATAATTGCCGCGTTTATTATAGGTTTGCATTTGTGTTGTTTTACGGTTGAACGTGAACTGGTCTGGCATAACAGCCTTTCGCTTTGGCAGGACACCGTAAATAAAAATCCTCGTTCGTTTCTCGGCTCTTATAATCTGGGTTTTGCTCTTTTTGAGAAAGGCGATTATCAGCAGGCTTTATCGGCTTTCACGACCACTTCCGAAATCAACCCCTATAAACCGTCAGTCAAAGCGGCCATGGCGATGACCTGCGATGCGCTGGGCAGGACAGATGATGCCGAAGAATTTTTTGAGGAAGCCGTTTCGCTTAATAATCCTTACGGCAGTTCCGATAGTCTTATAGATTCACTTCTCTGGACTCACTCGCAAATAAGAAAACTTCAAATAATAGCGGACAGAGTTTCAGCGAAGAAGAAAATAAAATAAATGAACAATGCATCAGAAAAAAAATGGATATTATTTATTGTCGCGGCATTGGCGATAATAACTCTTGGGGTTTATTATCAGGTTTGCGGACATGATTTTATCAGTTACGATGATGCCGTTTATGTTTCGCAAAACCCGAACGTTCAGGCCGGCGTTAAGCTTAAAACCATTCAGTGGGCCTTTACTTCCGGCTATGCCGCCAACTGGCATCCTTTAACATGGATTTCGCATATGCTGGACTGGCAGTTTTTCGGCTCTAATCCGGCAGGCCATCATCTTACAAATCTTGTTTTTCATATTTTAAACACTCTGCTGCTCTTTGTTGTTCTGAAACAAATGACATCTGTACTTTGGCAAAGCGCGTTTGTGGCGGCCTTATTCGCTCTGCATCCGCTGCACGTTGAATCCGTCGCATGGATAGCTGAACGCAAAGATGTGTTAAGTGCCTTCTTTTGGCTGCTCACGATGGCGGCGTATCTGCGTTATGTCAAAAATCCCGGCGCCGCCCCTTATCTGCTGACGCTGCTGACATTTGCTCTCGGCCTGATGTCAAAGCCTATGCTCGTAACTTTACCGTTTGTGCTTTTGCTTTTGGACTATTGGCCGCTCGAACGTTTTCAAAGACGGATACCTTACCGGTTGATTGTGGAAAAAATTCCTTTATTTTTTCTCTCGGCGGTTTCAAGTGTCGTTACTTTTTTTGTACAGTGGGGCAGTGGGGCGTTATCGCCGTTTATTGTGACTCCTCTAAAATTTCGTGTTTCCAACGCCGTCATCTCTTATGTCGGATACATAGGCAAAATGATTTGGCCGGACCGATTAGCCGTATTTTATCCGCATCTCGGCCAAAACCTATCTATTCTATATATTGTGATGTCAGCAGCTTTTCTGTTGGCCGTAACAATTGTCATACTTCGATTCGCTAAAAAACGCAGATACCTCGTTACGGGCTGGTTTTGGTATATTGGAACGCTTGTGCCCGTCATCGGTTTTGTGCAGGTTGGCAGTCAGGCCATGGCCGACCGTTATAGTTATATCACCCTGACTGGTCTGTTTATTATCATCGCATGGGGAATTCCGGATTTACTTGCAAAATGGCGGTATAAAAAAATTGTACTTACACTTTCTGCGATACTGGTTATTTCAGCGGTGTCGATATGCAGCTATTTTCAGCTTCGCTGCTGGCAGAATAGTTTAACTTTGTTTCAGCACGCCCTTGATGTTACCGAAGATAATCATATCGCGCACCTTCACATAGCGAAATATATGTGCGACGAGGGCAAACCTGATGAAGGTATCAGGGAGTATAAAAAATACCTCCGGATGAGACCTGATGATGCGGATGTAATCAGTGACCTTGGCGCTGTACTCTGTCGGCAGGGCAGGCTCGATGAGGGTATCAGTGAGTATAAAAAATATCTCCGGATAAAGCCTGATAATTCTAATGTGCTCAATGATATCGGCGTTGCGCTCAGTCGGCAGGGCAAGTTAGATGAAGCTGTCGAATACTTTAATCAATCTCTGCGGGTAAAACCTGATTTTGCCGCGGCCCATGCCAATTTAGGCTATGCCCTGTCCCGCCGGGACGATTACAATGACGCTGTTGTACATCTTGACGAGGCGCTGCGGCTTGACCCTGACTTTGTTTTGGCGCATTATCACCTTGGACAGATTCTGGCGCAGAAAGGGGAAATCCCCCAGGCCGTCGCGCACTTCGAAAAAGCTCTCGAATTATGCCGATCTCCTGAACAGGAATTGCTTAAAAAGAAAATTGAAAATCAGTTAACCTTGTATAATAGTAACCCCGGAAATGAATAACAGATTTACAAAATATCGCGGTATTTTGATTTGCCTGTCGCTGGCGATAGTGACATTTGCTGTTTTTTACCAAATGCACCGTTTTAAATTTATTACTTTTGACGACCCCGATTATGTCTTTGAAAACAGGAATATCCAGGCCGGCATCACGCCTGAAACCGTCAAATGGGCATTTACTACCAGTCACGCTGCCAACTGGCATCCGGTAACATGGCTTTCGCATATGCTCGACTGGCGGCTCTTTGGTTCTAACGCCGGCGGTCATCATCTTACCAGCCTTATATTTCACATCGCGAATACTCTGCTGCTTTTTATTGTCCTCTATCAAATGACATCTGCGACCTGGCAAAGTGCTTTTGTCGCTGCTATGTTTGCCCTTCATCCGATGCACGTCGAATCTGTTGCGTGGGTTTCCGAGCGTAAAGATGTCCTGAGTACTTTTTTCGGGATGCTTACGATGTTGGCATATCTGCGATACGCCAAAAAACCCGGCATTGTACGGTATATGCTGATAGTTTTGACTTTTGCTCTCGGTTTGATGTCAAAACCTATGCTCGTTACTCTGCCTTTTGTGTTACTCCTTTTGGATTATTGGCCATTGAGCAGACTTGGTTCGAAACGTTCGCTGTTTTATTTAATCGTCGAGAAAATTCCGTTATTTGTAATGGTCTTTGTATCGTGTACTGTTACATTTATTTTTCAGAAACAGGGCGGGGCAATGTCAGGAAAGAGATACGATTTCCTCGTCCGTTTTGCCAATGCCATTATTTCCTATATACAGTATATCATCAAAATGATTTGGCCTGTCCGGCTGTCATATTTTTATTCGCACCCCGGCGAAAATATATCTGTTCTATATGCCGTAACAGCAGCAGTTATTTTGCTGACCGTGACAATTCTTATTCTTCGCCTGGCCGGGAAACACAAATATCTGGTTACAGGCTGGTTTTGGTATATTGGAACACTTGCGCCCGTTATCGGATTTGTTCAGGTTGGTGCCCAGGCTATGGCCGACCGCTACAGCTACATCACTTTAACAGGTTTATTCATTATGATAGCCTGGGGCTTGCCGGAGCTGTTAGGAAAATGGAAATATAAAAAAAACGTACTTGTTTCATTTGCGATACTGATAATTTTTGCAATGTCGATTTGCACATGGTTCCAGCTTGGCTATTGGGCGGACAGCAAAACTTTATATCAGCACGCTCTCGATGTAACCACGGATAATTATACAGCGAATATTCATATGTCTGAATCTATGAGAGAGCAGGGCAATCTGGATGATTCGCTTTACTATTGTTCCCAGGCTATTCGAATTATGCCGGGCGCGGTACGGGGACATCTCAGAATGGGCTATCTCCTGCGGCAGGCCGGCAGGCTCGATGAATCTGCCCGGGAGTACCAAAAATGTCTTCAGGCAAGGCCGAATGATTCAAATGCGTTAAATGGTCTTGGTGCTACGCTTAGTCGGCAGGGCAAATATGACCAGGCCGTCGAATGCCTTGCCAAAGCTCTGCGAATAAGGCCGAGTTATGCCGCTGCTCATGACAATATGGGTCATGTTCTGGCAATTCAGGGGAAATTAGATGAGGCTGTCGTTCATCTTAACGAAGCCCTGAGGCTTAATCCTGATTTTGCTTTGGCGCACTATCATCTCGGACAAGTGCAAATGCAAAGAGGCGAAATCAATGAAGCTGTCGCGCACTTTGATGAGGCTTTAAAGCTTAACCCTGACTGGTTTGAGCCAATGAATGGCTTGTCCTGGCTGCTGGCGGTAAGTAAAAACAATACAGTTCACAATCCCGACAAAGCGGTCAATCTTGCCATGCGAGCCTGCGAACTTACTGACTACAAGAACCCTGAAATACTGGACACGTTGGCTGTTGCTTATGCCGCAACCGGCGATTTTGATAAAGCTGTCGAAACAGTACAAAAAGCTTTGGAATTATGCAAATCTTCCAAACAGGAAGATCTTAAAAAGGAAATTGAAAATAGGCTGGCCTTATACAAAGCGGGCGAACCTTATGTCGAAAATTAGTATAAGGAATAAGTGCTGTTAAAAAGAAAATGTTAATAATTAATTAACTCAACCCCTCTTGTTATTTTCACAACATCCAAATTATATGCACCTTTACAATAATAAAAATTCTTGGCAGGGGGGAAAATTTTTTGAAAATATACAATTTTTAAAACAGCCATAATCGTGGTCTATTGGCCTATACCGTATTTTTTCCGGACCTCACCTGTGAAATCTATTGTAACTTCTTTGAAACAAAGCGATTAAAGACTTTTCTGCGGTTGTGTCGGATTGCCGGATTATGTTCCCATAATTAACGCCAAAACAAGTGCTAAAATCTTGTTTTCCATAGCTTTAACGTCTTTGCGCGAAATCGACTTTATTAGTGCGCAAGATTGCCTTGTTTTTAATGTTCGTTTTTAAGACAATATACAGGTAATGCGGCAGTGTTGTTACAGTATATGTTATGCTGGGTGTGTTGCCTGGCATAAGTTTGCAGATATAAGTAACGCGCGTATATTTTTTTATTATTTTAGTTTTAAGGAGAGAGAAGATGAAGATGAAATGTTTTATTGTTTTGTTGGTATGTCTTATGGTGAGTGGTGCTTATGCATCTGTGTATCCTCTCACGTCAGGCAATTGGAGCGATGCTGCCAATTGGAGCAAAAGCGTAGTTCCGCCTGATAGTGGTGACGAGATTAAGCTTGTCGGCTCGGAATCTGCTGAGACAGGTCAGGATTTTGTCATTACGGTCAACTCCACTCAAATCAACTATGCAACTACCAAGATAGACACAGCTCGCGGCAGCACTCTGTTGGTGACAGATGGTTATATCGGCAGTGGCAGAGAAATGCACATTGGCGATGCCGGTGCATCAGGCAACGGTTCAGATGATGGCTTCCTGACAATAACCGGCGGCACAGTTGACATTACAGGCAGCGGGAAGCTTTTCATTGGTTACAAAGCTCACGCTGTTGACAATGCGATTACTGGAGCCAAAGGCGGCACAGTTTCAATCAGCGGCGGTTATTTAATTGGTACTGCCGGCAGAATATATGTTGCCTGCGCAAGTGCAGATGGTTCAATTGGAAAACTCTCTGTAACAGGCAGCGATGCAGTAATCAGCATGGGCGGTCAGATGTACATAGCAAATGACAGTTCGAGTGCATCCGGCAACACAGGCAACGCTACTGTCGAATTTAACGTTGTAGACGGCGATGTAAGCAAAATACAGGTGCTTGAAACTATCATTGATTCGCAGGATGAAGAAGCTGCAGTAGCAACGCTGCTTGTTAATTCAAGCGGCGCTGTACCGACGGGCGATATTGTGCTCATCGAGAATACAGGCACAGCCGATGTAGTCGGCGAATTTGATAATGCAGCCGAAGGCGCTCAGTTTAACGTTGGCGGAGTTATAATGACATTGACTTATCAGTATGCTGCTGGCGTAGATGAAGTGACTAATGACATTGCACTGTTAATTCCGGAACCCGCAACAATTGCTTTACTCAGCCTTGGTATGTTTATCATCAGACGTAAGAAATAAGTTTTGCTAAGCTTTAATCTCAGGGCCGGCCCGATTGGGTCGGCCCTGAGAAAATTTTACCGGCGTGGAGTTTCTACCGGTGTTCTTTTAAAAGTCGAGGCGTATATTATTTCAGGACATCTTTCCCGAATCTTAATAAATCCTGATTTTAGTCTGGGAACTTTTTATAAACTGTAATTATAAAGTTTGTATTTATTTTTTATCAACCGTATTTTCCCGGCGAAACGGGATGCTTTTATTGTCTTTAAGGAGGACATGGTTATGAAAAATAGAGTGAAATGGATGGCATTTATCGTAGTGGCATTGGTTTCTACCAGTGCATGGGCTGTGTGGGATCCCGATACAGACTCAAATCTGGAGTTCAATCTTGATTTCGAGAGTACCCCGTCAGCAATAACAACAGTCGATTCAGTGGCTGCGCTTACCGGAACGCTGGTGGATTATAATACTACCGGCCAGAGCGTGTGGAGAGCTACAGATGCCATACGCGGCAGCAAATGCGCTGATTTTAATAATTTTTATGATGCCAGAGATGGCGCAGGCGATTTGAATGATTGCCATATAAGCCTTCCGCCGAATGGTCCTTTGTTCGAGTTTGGCGATGGTTGGCCGGGAACAGATAAAACCACGTTTGCCTTCTGGTTCAATATGCCGAACATACAATCCGGCACTTTTATCAGACATATAGGTATTTATGACCCTGAACCGGAGAATTTAACATATTATTGGGAAATACGTGTATATAACAGCAAATTGAGTTTTCGTCACGGACTGAATTGTCTGCGATTTGAAACGGCGGATTCTTTGAGTGCTCTGGGGGTTTCAAATAATACATGGCATCATGCTGTGGTTGTTATTGACAGAGAAAATTGCAGAGAAACAGCAGTTCCTACAAAGTCTCTAAGCAGCAAGATGTATATTGATGGCGCTGAAGTGCCTGTGGTCGTTACTGCTGTTAATGCTACTAATATGAATCTGGATTCATATCCCTGGTATGATTCTCCCTTGAGGGTAGGAGCCGGCGACCGTGATTTTGACGGTTTACTGGATGAAGTACGTATTTACAGCCGTGATTTAAGTCCTTTGGACGTCAGTTTTCTTTATCAGAATAATCCCGATGCTGTACATACAACGGCTATTCTTCCCATTCCGGGTTCTTCGAATGTCGCTATTGCTGCTGATGTTAACTGGGTTCCTTCGACCGGCGTTTCGGCTCAGTATGTATATTTCGGCACAGACCCCAATATGCTTAATCTGCCGCTTGTGAAAACTATTTTGCATGACGGCGATGTAAATGAGGTTAATAATACCGACCTTGGCGGCCCATTCCCGCTTGACGTCACATATTACTGGTATGTTAAGTCAACCATCGGCGGTGTTGATTCGAATAGTCCGCTGTGGTCTTTCACTACAGAAACGGGCAAGGCGTACGATCCGGTGCCGGCAGACAACCAGGAAGATGTTGATGTTAGTGACGTCAATATATACTGGTCTGCATCTGTTTCTGCTGAAAGTTTCGATGTTTATTTATCTAATAACTTGGCCAAAGTAGAGGCCATGGATGCTTGTCAGATTGCCGATGATATTACAATCACTCAAATTGATGATATTAACGCACCTCTGAGAAGCGAAACATATTATTGGCGTGTAGTCAGTAATTTCCCGACAGGTTCTGTGGCGGGAGATATTTGGAGTTTCACTACCAGACCGTATGAACTTGTTTTCAATACGAGAAAGAATCATACGACAACTTATCAGGACTATGCTATTCCGGCACTTACCTGTTCACTTCATTCGGACGGCTGGACAGATGTCGTAACAGGTACTCTTGATACAGATGCCAATATAGTGGTCTTTAATTTCCCGAGCGGTTTTGATTATGACAAGCGTTATGATATTACCGTCGTACCGGCTTATCGTGGTCAGGACGTTAATTCTACCACTAATATCAGGGGAATTAGCCTTAACGTAACGGGAGATTTCTACTTCGATGGCAAGATAAGGCTTGCCGGTGAAGATCTTTTGGTTATATCTAATGATACACCTCTTGCTCGTTCCGGAGGTTTCGTCGGACCGCGACATAACAGCGGTACAACAGGGTCTCTTCCTGACAGTGGAAGCTGGACGGCCATAAACATATCGGCTCCATATTATAACAGGTATAACAACACTACTGGATCTACAACTTCTAAGGATGTATTTGTTCCGACGGCCAAAGGCAGGTCTCTATTTGGCCCCGGCATTGGCGTAAATCCTCCATATAAGGGCGGCGGCGGCGGCGGTTATGGCGGTAACGGCGGCGATTCCGGCCGTGGTTATTTCTTTGGCGTATTTTCCGGCGGATACTCTTATGGCAGTAAAGATGTACCTGTTCCATTTGGCGGCAGCGGCGGCGGATGGGGCGGACAAGCTGCTGGAACTTCCGGTGCCGGCGGTATCGAAATTATCGCTACAGGCAATGTAGTTTTAGACAGCAATTCTGAAATACGTGCCAATGGCGGCGATGCATTGTATTCTCCGACTGATTATCCGGGCGGCGGCGGTGCCGGCGGTTCGGTAAAGATTATTGCCGGCGGCAGCTTCACCAATAAGGGTACTATTAATGTGAATGGCGGTCAGGGTGGAAACACCAGTAAACAGGCTAATGAATGCGGCGGCGGCGGTGCCGGCGGTCGCGTAGCCGTTTTCTACGGAACTACTGCCGACGTCAGTGAGGGTGTTATTACTGCTCGCGGCGGTTCAAAAGGATTTTATGGCATCGGCGGCGCTTCTATCGCTGAAGATGGCCAGAATGGTACTATATTCATTACAAAGAGTTCAGATATATCACCTAAGAGAGCTTCTGCTCCGACGCCGAAAAATGGCGACAAGAAGGTTTATTGTGCTACTGACCCGTGTACGATTCAACTGAAATGGTACTCCGGTTACGGCGCTGCAAATGATAGAGTTTGGTTCGGTACTTCTTCGACCAGTCTGGCTCCGCTTGGTACTGCGGCAACAGCGGCTACTCGCGGCCAGCACAGTATTTCTAAAAGTGTTAATAAGGACCAGACTTACTACTGGCAGGTTAAAAGCGATAGCAATTCTATCCCAAGCGAGATATGGTCATTTCAGACGGTTGGCTGGCAGTGTCCGGTTGCGGTTAATCCCGGTTCCCATGGCACTACTCTGGTCTATGTTGCCGGACCAACATGGGATACCAATGGCGATTGTGTCCTTAATGCGGAAGATTTCTGGTATTTTGCTAAAGATTGGAGAATAACAAGAGAATCCGGTACTCAGGATTACACGCTTGATAACCCGGAATTGCAGATATTCGCGTCAGAATGGATGCTTTGCATCCATAGAACAGACGGCTGTATAGGCTGGTAATTAATGTAAATATGAACCTATTGTAGGTATATAACGTACGATATGGTATAAGTGAATGTATTATAAGACTCTTATTGCGACCCCGAGAAATCGGGGTCGCAATTGGGAGTTAGGGCGGCTATAATAAGTTATATAAGTAATAGGTTAACAAAATCGGGTTTTGATTAAAGGAACGAAGCCGTGAAGAGAAAACAAGGTTTTACGTTAGTTGAATTGTTGGTTGTAATCTCAATCATCGCTCTGCTATTGGCAGTACTTCTTCCTTCACTGCAGAAGGCCAGGGAGCTTGCCAAAAGAACCATCTGCAGCAACCAGGTTAAACAAACGGGTCTTGCGATGGCCGGATACTCTAATGATTATGATGACAAAATGCCCTGGTCAGGTGGTGTTACTAATGGTATGCCGGATGACACAAAAGATGAATCTACAATACATCCATGGCTTATTTGGAGAACTGATCATTCATCAAAGGACGAACCTTTTCTGGACATGACGCGACTCTGTGCCGGTAACGATGGCGTAATGGGCAGGGCTCGTCCTCTGAGAATAGCTTGTTTATTTGAAGGTAATTTTATAAAAGATGGGAAAATATTTTATTGTCCTTCAAATGTATCCCCAAACCGCAGGTATGAGTCTTATACTGAGCAGGACCCCGCACAGGGAGGTCCCAGCAATGCATGGGGCCGGCCTCACCAGCTTTATAGTAAAAGAAATTCTGACAATCATGGTTGGATTCGTTCAGGATACGATTATTATCCGATAGACAGGGATATCAGACTTAAACCGGATTTAAAGACAATGAAAAAAGTGGCTGATAGCTATGTGCCCAAAGTTACCTGCAGAAGATTCAGCCGGCTCAGTAGAACCGCTCCGTATCTTTCGGATGTTATTTGCTTGGATGACAATTCAAATCTCGGCAGTAAAAAGTTTCTATCTCATAAGTCAGGGGTAAGCATAGTCAATGGCAAGGAAATTCTGCGTAGCCCCGGTATAAATTCCCTGTTTAGTGATGGCCATGTACGCTATGTTCCGGATGGGCCGGTTGAATGCCCAACTAACGGTAAAACTCAGAAGCTTTTTGATAATGATGTTTGGAACACTTTTCTTACAAGAAAAAATACAGATGAAGGCGAATATCTGATGTACTTGCTTTATAGTATGATTTCGCCGTAATGATTTGATAAAAAAGTGCAGTTGTGGAAATGATACAAACCGGCCTGGAGCAATATGCGAAAAGCCGGTTTGTTTTTTTTATAGGTTTTTTTTAAAACAGACGGCTGAAGATTTCAGATGGGGATTATTATTTTCACAGACAGCCGGATGCGAAGCTTGACGGACGAACTGTTGATAATTGGCTGCAGAAAATCCTTGATTTCCGAAAGATTATATATTAACTGGATACTGCCTGACAAAGATATGACGAGCAGAAAACTAAGGAATTTCTAATTCTTATTATATGAGGTGTTTGTGATGGGTAAAATACGAATAGTCACCATCGGAGGTTTTGGTCATATTGATGCAGTATTCCGTGATTTAGCTGTTACGGATGAGGCCGATTTGGTCGGTATGGCACCGGCTTACGCAGGAGAGGACATTTCCAAATTTCTAAAGCTTCCGCCCGCGGCAGGTAAAAATGTTGCCTGTAACGACTACAAAAAAATGCTGAAGGATTTGAAGCCCGATGTTGCCGTAGTCAGTACAAGGCTCGATTTGATTCCGAAATTAATAATAGATGCCGCTGACGCCGGCTGTCATATAATCGCGGAAAAGCCGCTGGCACTTGATACGGCCACTCTCGAAAAAGTCCGCAAAGCAGTCGAGAAAAACAAAGTTAATCTGATGGCTATGCTGACCATGCGCAGCGACCCGCAGTTTGTGGCCGCAAAGCAGGTTTATGACAGCGGCGCCATAGGCGATGCGATTTTGGCAAACGGCAGAAAGAGTTATAAATGGGGCACAAGACCCGACTGGTTCGGCGACAAGGACAAATACGGCGGAACTATCGGCTGGGTCGGTATCCACGCCTTTGATTATATAAATTATGTTACAGGTTTGAGTTTTACAAAGGTTGCCGCGATGAAAGGCAATCTCGTTCACAGCGACAGGAAAGCCTGCGAGGACAATTGCGTCTTTATAGCTGAACTCAGCAACGGCGGGCACGCTTCGATTAGCGTTGATTATTGCAGGCCGGAATCGGCCCCGACGCACGGCGATGACTGGATTCGGGTTATTGGCACAAAAGGTGTTCTTGAGGCAAGTTTAGCCAAGAAGAATTGTGTCGTCATCAGCAATGAAAAGGGTACTTTTGAACAGCCTTTGCCGAATGGAAAAGATAAGATGTTCCGCAGATTTCTTCTGAATATTCTTGCCGGTAAAACAGAGGAAAATGAAGAGCTTAAGCGGCTTTCCTTTATGCTGACCAAAGTTTGCCTGCTTGCCCGCGACGCCGCCGAGCAAAACAAAATCATCGATGTAAAATAACCTGTATTTGTTTATTTTGTTTGATATTCAAAATAATCGAAATCGGCTTTTGTTTTTGTCCCGGCCATATCCTGTGCGCAAATACCCACGAATGCGCCCGTGAAACTGCCTTCCTGACAGTATTCGTCGCTGAGTGTAGTTATATCGAATACGGCATTTATTTTTTTCCAGTCTTTGCCGTCGAGCGAATAGGAAAAGGTCAATTTATCATAATCTATTTCCGCTCTCAGGTAACAGGCCTTTTGGGACACAGGAAACATCTGTGTGGTTAATTCGGTATATACGTCGTTCTGGCTGTAACAAACGGTCACACATTTTCCAGTTGTTTCGTTATCGGTAATTTTCAGGTAATAATAATTCTGCGTATCGTAGAAGCATATCAGTCCTGCCGCCTGCTGAAAAGTCTTCGGCTCGAATTCAACGCACGTTTCGGCAATACAATTCAGACTGGTAATTCTTCTTGCGACCATACTCTGTCTGAATTTAGAACCAAGCGATTCTCTGCCGTAAATCCTCAACCAGCCCGGCCTTTGTGTAAGCGATAACCAGCTTTCGTCCGGCGGCACACGCAGCGTATTAAGATGAAGATTGAGCGTCTTGCCGTTGAAATCATCTCTGGCAGGTTCAGGTTTAAATGGATGCAGAGGCAGTCGCGGCGCCGGAACGGTTGCCTGCGGCCGGTTAGAATCGTTTTCAAGCCGTAGCCAGCCGTCGTCGCACCATTTGACTTTTTGAATGGCAGTTTCTCTGCCGAGTACGCTTCTTCGAAATGGTTTTTCAGATTTTGGTATCGGCCTGCTGCAAAGATGCGCGATATACCATTGTCCGTTTTGTGTTTCGACTAATGAACCATGGCCTGACCTTTGAAACGGAAGATCCGGGTCATTTCTTGAAGTTATGATAGGATTATCAGGTTGAATTTCATAGGGGCCGAAAAGATTTTTCGACCTTGCCAGTGTTACCGCGTGATTAGGACCTGTGCCGCCTTCTGCGGTCATAAGATAATAGTATCCGTTGAGTTTATATATATGGGGTCCTTCAGTAACGCCGATAGGAGAACCTTTAAAAATATTTCTAATCGGTCCGACAAGTTTTTTTGTCTTCGGGTCGTATTCCTGTATGAGAATTCCTGCAAATCTTTTGGCGCGGTCGCGGTGGTCGTGCAGCTCGTTAAGCAGCCATTTTTTTCCGTCATCATCGTGAAACATTGATGCGTCAAAACCGGAACTGTTCAGGAAAACCGGTTCAGACCACGGCCCTTTAATATTTTTCGCGGTTATTAAATAATTATGAACATCTTTATATGGGCCTTTTTGGGTTTTAACATCGGAGTAAACCAGATAGAATAATCCGTCAGAATAAGTCAGGCAGGGGGCCCACACTCCGCCGGAAGTTGGATTGCCCAAAAGGTCGATATATTTGGTTGAATTAAGTGCATAACCGGCCAATTCCCAGTTCACAAGGTCTTTGGAATGATAGATTGCCACGCCGGGAAACCATTCGAAAGTGGAGTTTGCAATGTAATAATCGTCGTTGACTCTGACGATTGACGGGTCGGGATTAAAACCCGGCAAAATAGGATTTTTAATCATCACAGTTTCCTTTGCGATACACCAGGAACATAAAATAAAACAAATTCCAACAGCCAGACAGGTTCTCTTCATTATAAATCGCTCCTTCGCTTTGTGATAGATTAGAAATAGTTTTATTTCTATTATATAATTCAAATTACGGTTGGGTGGACGATTATCGAACTGCTATTTCCGTTCATCCTGTCCATCTTGCTCCGCCAATAATCACGAACAAAAATCCTATCTAATATAAAAATCCAGTTTTTAATCAGAAAACAAACTGTCTTGGGGATTTTTCAATTCACGAGTAATATAACAACTTTCGTCTGTTATGTCACTATTTTTACAGCCGCAAATATATATTTTTATGCCGTAATTGTTTGCAATTTTCCTGATTCTTTCAAAACCCAACTTTCTGACTTCCAATGGCAGCATTTTTCCTGTTGAATTTTTCAGGCCGATTGGCAATGTAACGCCTTTGGAAAATGGCTTCAGGATTTTATCCAGCGAACCCGCATCAGCAATATTCTTTTTGAGGCTGGACACAATAGCGGCTCTCAAAAATAAAAAACTGATAGCCACTTCTTCACAACCTGTTTTGGCAATTGATGAAAATAAACGATGTAATTGTTCATTCGCATCAGTAAAATCGTGTATTATAGGATCGCATCTAACCGACATTTTGACACCAATTTTGATTAGTCTTTCAATTTGGTCAAGTCTTTCTTGGGCTTTAGCAGCAGCGGGTTCAATTATACTTAGGATGTTATCGTCAGTGGATATCAGACCAATTTGGCCGGCTATTTTAGAATGATACTTTTCAAATAACTCAAGAAAATTATGTGATATTTTGCCTTTAGTAACAAACTGAACATTAATACCATTTTCCAATATGGTTTTCATTACATCAAAAGTGGCTTGTTGGATTTGTGGTGTGGGCTGAAAAGGATCGCATGAGGGGCAGAAATAAACGGCGGTTGGCTTTTTGCGTTTTCGTTTTATTTCTTCGGCTATTCGCTCAGCCATATTGTCATAAATTTCAATTAAATCATCGCCGGGATAAACAGAATAACCTTTAGTATAACAATAGATGCAATTATGCAAACATCCTGCAGATATATTTACGGCAGGAAGATTTGCCAGACATCTCAATCCGGACGGCGAAAGAAAATTTGTTTTGCGATGTGTAGTAATTATTTTAGACATATTTTAATACCTGGCAAAATATTTTCATATCTCTTTTCGCAAACAGCAAGAACTTGGGATGAATAGCGTGCATCAGTATTAATTGCAGATACAACACAATTCAGATTGTGCTCTTGAATATGTTTAGCTAAATAATTTGCAGCCAAATCGACATCTTCGATAACAGTAAGCTTGGCAATTTTCAATAATTTCCCAATAATACTTCTGCCTTCAGAATCCAAAAGAGATAAACTATTAAACTTTCTTACTGGGTAATAAAAGAAGTTCTCCGCTACATCCGCACCCAAGCAGGTTGCCATTGCCTTATAGTAATCGGTTAGAGAAATCACTCTGTACGCTGAACAATCTTCTGACAATCTGGTTTTGGCGTTTGTATGTATTATATTTTCAGGACAGTAATTTTCTGGGGCAAGACAATAAATTGGATTATATTTTTTATTGATTATAATTTCCGGAGGAAACTGTTGACCTGAAAGATACCATAACTTACCTTCATCATCAGAGCTTTCAATATCGAATAAACTCAGATTATTAAGAAGACGACACATTAAAATCGTATCGAATTGAAGAGTCTCAGTCTGTTTGTTTATCCAGTTAATATAATCTATTTGCTGGTAATCCAAATAGGACATATTTGTTCTGATTGTGCCCTTGAAGAAATGGCGAGCAGGATTTTGTACTCTTAAACCAACAATAGAACCATTCAAATACCAATTTTCTTTAGCGGTTCTATTCTTGTCAAGTATATGTTCCCATATATGCCGAAGCATAATTCCGCTCCCACCACCAAGGTCAGCGATATTAATGTCACGTCTTTCATTATTATTTTCTGCAAAAGAAGATTTGAGAAATGGATATATTGCAGATTCTGCCAGCAATTGTGCCCTTGGCTTACTTCTGGGATCAGATTTGCGTGAAAATCCGTCTGCAAATGATTCGATTAGCGTAAAAGATTCACCTCTATCACCAAGACTCACGGTTGGATACGTAAAAACTGAAAAATCGGGATCATTTGATATACGATATTGACGGTAATGATAAAAAAGGTTATTGCCAGAAGAAGACTCGAGCATAATTATGGGGAGGTATTTAGGGTCATCA
Organism: Phycisphaerae bacterium; assembly: GCA_041652575.1. Lineage (NCBI taxonomy): Bacteria > Pseudomonadati > Planctomycetota > Phycisphaerae > Phycisphaerae bacterium. The sequence goes on from JBAZHC010000012.1 coordinate 78,467, forward strand.
TTGGAAGATTTTTTGCCAAGATGAGCAAGTAGATAGCCGGGGTTTCTATGACTTGTTGTGCCGGCAGCTATTCCCGGTTTGTTACCATACCAACGTATAGCAAAATTTTCCAATGATAATAATTTACACAACAATTCCAGTACATATGCGTTATTTCGAATGTTTAACCATTTGGAAAGTAGGGCAAAGTATCGGTAACAATATTCGCTAAGATAGTCTAATTGAAAACCGCTGTCAAAATACGCTCCTCGTACCTTTTCAAAATGAAAAAATAAATCTCGTTCCGGTAAGGTTTCGGTAATATTCCAATACAAATCCCAACTTTGTTTTTTTATTTCAAGCCTGCCGTGCCAATCGATTTCTATTGCAGTGACAATTTCTTTTGACACAAATGCTTTAGCCAAATTGTCTTTAATATATTCCCGTTCCAAGCCAGACAGAGACTCAATTGATGGATAATCAGAATTTGGCATTATATTTTCTTACGTTCCGATTGATATTCAAAAACTTCTTAATTACAAAACCCTATTTTGGTTGACCTTACCCCAAAAATCAAGCGTGAAGAACCACAAAATAGTGCTTGCACAATTGCAGGGCAGTAAAAGGCATTACAGCATGAGGGTATAAAATTATCAAACTTTCACAACCTCATTAAAAACAAGATGTTATGCTGAAATCATGTCGAATTATTTCAAAAAGACCAAAGGGACACAATATTATCGAACACGAAATTTAATAACATAACTTTTTATACAGAATCAAATTAGGATTTGTGAGGAGTGCTTGTGAAAAAGAGAACTGCGCCCGACAGGATTCGAACCTGTGACCTTTGGTTTAGGAAACCAACGCTCTATCCAACTGAGCTACGAGCGCAACTCGTTTAATTTAAAAAAGTTATATCTAAATAAGTTTTATTGCAAATATCGCAATTACAACCTTGACTACAACTGGTTTTAAATTATAATACAATTGTAATGGATTTGTTTCAAATAATTGATTGCAATCAAGGGTTTTATTCATGTTACAAAACAACATTAAAAAACGCAAAACACGATCTGATAAATTTCCGCTAACTTTACATCCGACTGGGCAATTTTGCAAGAAAATTAAGGGTAAACTTTACTACTGAGGTGCTGAACAGATGGCGGACACTTGGTTTGCCAATTATGCCGCCTGTTCCTGTTTCATTTCATACATCTCTTCATATACAGCCGGGCTAACATAGCCCAGCGAAGCATGTCTGCGTTTACGATTATAAAACACCTCGATATATTTGAAAACATCATTTTTCCCTTCTTCATAAGTTTCATATATTCTGCCCCTGATCCACTCATTTTTCAAGCTGCCAAAGAAGCTTTCAGCACAGGCATTGTCCCAGCAGTTGCCTTTCCTGCTCATACTGCAAATAAACTTGTTGGTATTCAGCAAATCCTGAAACCCCTCAGAGGCATATTGAATCCCACGGTCGCTATGATGGATTAAGCCTGTCTCCGGACTTCTGTGCTGTATCGCCATTTCCATCGCTGACCGCACTAATTTTGAATCAATGTTTTCGCCCATTGACCAGCCGACTATTCTGCGTGAGAATAAATCCATTACAACAGCAAGATATAACCAGCCCTGTTTGGTCGGAATATAAGTTATATCCGCTGCCCACTTCTGGTTGGGTCTTTTAGCTGTAAAGTCACGACCGAGAAGATTCTCAGCTATTTTCAGAGTATGATTGGAATCCGTAGTAACCACAAATTTGCGTTTAATACGTGAATACACCCCGATTTCACGCATTATACGTCTGACTGTCTGGTCACAGCAGATAACGTGCTCTTCCTGCAAATCTTCATATACTTTCCGATAGCCGTAAATGCGGTTGCTTTCAAAATAACTATGAGCCGCCGCCTGGGCAATCGACCTGCGTCTTATCTGCTGCGGACAGGGAATCCGTTTAATGCTGTCATAATAGCCGCTTGTGCTTACTATCAACACCCTGCACATAACTGCCTTTGGAAAGAGCCGACTGTGCTTTTTTATCCATGCGTACCTCATATCGACTCCCTTGCAAAGTACGCCGCCGCTTTTTTTAATATGTCATTCTCCATCTTCAGCCGGGCATTTTCTTTACGCAAGTCTCTAATCTCATCTATCTTGGGTTGAGTCTCCTTTTTAGATGGAAGTTCTCCGGTTTGCTGGAATTTCTGAACCCAGTTACGAATTGACCAGCCTGTGGTGCCAAGCCTTTTAGCTGCCAAGTCATACGAATAACCCTGTTCTGTAACTAATTTTGCTGCCTGTAACTTGAAGTCTTTACTGTATTTCCTGTACTTTGCCATTTTCGGACACTCCTGTAAATTGGGGTATTATAACCTCTCGCCAAGTGTCCGTCATCTGTTCAGCACCTCAATCATCCTGTAAAAACACCTTGGTTGAAGGATTTCGACTTGTCTCAAAGACTCTAAGTTTATGCCATTGGAGAATAGCCTTTGCATCTTCAAGGATGTTTTTAAGTTCAGCTAATTTGGCGGCTAACTGCTGGTTCATGAAAAGATGAGTCGACCAGACTATTTATATGTTTCTGTTTTACAGAAACATATCATCATAATCGTCCATATTTTCCCAGTGCAGTTCATCAGGGTCGTAATTGGAGTTTTCAGAGGGTTCTGTTTCCGTATTGTACTCGTGCATGTGGTCGAGTATACGATTAGTAACCCTTCTTATTGCTCTTATATTGTCGCAGATTTCTTCCAAAAGCTCGGACTTCTTTTGCTGGTATGTTTTATCTTCTTGTGTCATTGTGAAATGATAACGGCATGAAGGTATTTAAAGATAATGGCGAATAAATATATAAAACTGAAAGTATATTTTGCAGTTGCAAGTACGCAGGATTATATATACTGTTGTCAATGGCAATTTAGTCATTACTTCGGACTGAATCTTTCTTGCTTGCTCAAGATCGCTTTCCTGTACTGACAGGTAGTATTTCTTTGTAGTCATGATGTTTGAATGGCCAGCCAAATGCTGAACCGTTTGGATTGTAGCACTAAAAGATATATTACCATCAAGAGAACCGCCTTTTGATGAACTAAGTACCTCGGACAAAGCTTTGTAGAAGGAGTTCTTGGTAAGATTGTTGATCCTTGGCTTGATAGTTTTAGTGAGAATAGAAAAAAAGGCTGGATTTTATATGAAAATATATACAATCGGTTATGGTGGTAGAAAACCCAGCGAATTCATTGACCTTCTTAAAAAGGTCAATGTGAGAACCGTTGTTGATGTAAGATTGAGCCCAGAGCGTGCTTTTATGGGAATATACGCTAAAGGCAAAGATCTACACAAAGGTATCCAGGGCTTGCTTGAACGTGCAGGCATCCAATACATCTGGGTTCTGGAATTAGGTAACCCTTTCAAGGATGATAAAGACTGGAAGCCGAAATATCAATTGCACCTGGAAGAAAAAGGAGATATGCTCTGTTCGAAACTGTATGGGTTAAAAACCTCATTTTGCCTTTTATGTTGTGAAAAATACTCTTCGACTTGTCATCGTAAAGTTATTTCCGAATATCTGGCAGATAAGGGATATGAAGTTGAGCATTTGGAATAAATTATGAATATAAAATATTATTGCTGATTGGCATGAAACGGAATTAATAAATTTTTTAGGAGACTTAAAATGAGTCGAACGTATGTGCATTGTCCAGAATGCAGAAAACGTATGAAAAAATTTAGCAAATATTCTAAAGGATCAAGGGCATTTTACTATTGTAAAAACTGCGGCATTCGGAGCACGTATTTATCTGACATAAATGGTTTATCTAAAGAGTGGCCCAAAACCATTTTTAATGAAGCAGTACGTTGTGGAGCATTTACTAAAGAAGGCAAGCTTATATGGACATGACCGCATTATTCGCAGTATCTGGCAGCCTTAACCTTCTTATAAGATGATGGCTCTGGATATGCAGTTTCTCAAGATCAATGTTTTCTGAATTATTCACCGACGCTCGGGTTGTCAACTCGACAATCGTTGATTATAATATTTTTGTTCTTAACGAAGGTTTCTGGTTTTGCTCCTGATATTGAGAAGGCGGAATTTGTTCTAACTGTTTAAATAATTTTGAGAAATGAAAGGGGTTTTCAAATCCTAACTGTTGACTGGTTTCCTGGACACTAAGGCCATTAACCAATAATTGTTTGGCCTTATCAATTCTGATTTGTTTATAAACCTTTGCAGGGGAAATGCCTGTTTCCGTTCTGAAGGTGTGTGAGAGCGTAGACAGACTGACATTCAATATATCTGCAATTTCAGTCAAAGATATCGGAGAACTTTTATTGTTATCCATTATTTCTCTGGCTTTAGCGATAAGACTCGAAGTGTGAGAATATGAAATGATAGTATAGCGTATGTAATTTAATACAGAAAACAAGTGACTATTCCATTTCCATACCCAGCCAGCGGGCTGTTGAAGTATCATTCTGCATACTTCAAACATATCAAACCGGATATTGCCTGGAACAGGTTCCATTGACAAAGCCACAGCATTTTTTGCCAATTCCAAAACAAATTTATCTGCCAAAGGCCCCCAAAGCACAAACCAGCATGGATTCCAGACGTCATTTTGAGCAACTTCGTAGAAGGATAGTTCTGGGAACATAGCCAGTAGTGAACCAGGAGAGTGCAATGCTTTCCCTGTTGGATAGTAATTAACTGCATGACCGGAGATCGTCATTTCAACCGCAAGACTATCGAGATATGGTTTAGGGCAGGAAATTTTACATCCAGGTTCGATTTCATCAAAACCGACAGCAACTGAGGACAATATCCCATGGAGTGGGTCATCTTTTTTGACAAGGTAATGTCTTTCTGCAGGTTTAATTTTTGTAACATTATAATTACTCATAATTGCAAGAAATGATATGCTATTATTGCAGGAAAATCAATGGTTTTTTTGAAAAATTATAATAAACTTTAGTATCAGTATGTACTGATGGAAGTAACGGAAATAATGTTTTCTCGGAAATGAAAGCAAAAAAAGGTATGTAAAGGAGTAGTCTATGTCGAACCGATATGCCAAGTCTTATGAGATTTTTGAAAAAGCCAAGCAGATAATTCCGGGCGGAGTAACAAAAGCCAGAGTACCTCATGTGCCGGGCAGATACCCCGTATATGCTGATAAGGCCGAAGGTGCTTATGTATGGGATGTTGACGGAAATAAGTATATCGACTGGATGTGTGGCTATGGTTGTATTTTGTTAGGCCACAGATATAAGCCCGTTGACAATGCCGCAAAGGCTCAGATAGATAAAACCTTTATGACATTTCTTGCCAGCCCTGTTCAGAATACTTTAGCCGAAATGCTTATTGCAGATATACCTTCGGCGGAAATGGTTCGATTCTGCAAAAGCGGCACAGATGCAACTTCAGGGGCAGTACGAATTGCAAGAATTTACACCGGACGGGACAAGATAGTCCGATGGGGTTATCACGGCTGGGCAGACTGGGCGGTCTCGAATTTTCATGGTTTTGATGTTGGTGTGCCTCAGGTGGTTCGAGATTTGACACTGACATTTGAATATAACAATATAGATTCGCTTCAGAAGGTTTTTGATGCGAATAAGGGTCAGATAGCCTGTCTGATTATGATGCCTTTTGAAACAGAACTGCCCAAGCCTGGTTTTCTCGAAAAGGCTAAAGAGATTTGCCATAAAAACGGAGCGGTTTTTATTATGGACGAAGTCCGGTCAAGCTACAGAATGGCACTGGGCGGGGCTCAGGAATATTACAAGGTTACTCCGGATGTAACAGCGCTGAGTAAAAGTATGGCCAATGGTTATTCAATCGGCGGTATCGTTGGAAAGAAAGAGATAATGGAAGTTATAACCAAAGGCTTATTTTCCGCCACCTTTTTTGTCAGTACGCTTGAAATGGCGGCGGCAATTGCGACGATAAATATTATTCGGAATGAACCGGTAATAAAACATATCTGGGATATCGGAGAGAAATTACAGAAGGGCTTAAAAGGAGCAGTTGAAGGTAAGGGTGTAAACGTAAAAGTTGTTGGTGCACCACCAATGCCTTTTGTGCAGTTCAATTTAGAAGATAAAGAGCAGAATGAAAAATTTAAAATGGAATTCTATGCAGAAGTTGCTGCAAACGGCGTTTACTTCCATCCCAATCATCATTGGTTTGTGAGCTATTCTCATACACAAGAGCATGTGAACAGGACTGTTGAAGTTTGTGAAAAGGCATTAAAGAAAGCGATTTCAATTTGCTGTTAATTTAAGGTGAAATAATTATGACGTTGACAAAAAAACAAAATTTTCTCATGGCAGTTCGCGGCGAAACTCCAGAACAGGTTCCGGTATCTCCATTGATTCATTGGCGATTTTCGGAAAAGCTGCTGGGCAGTTATCACTGGAAAGATACAATCAAAATCCACAAAATGCTGGGGTCCACTTGGTTTCGCGGTCCTATATCGATAGGGCCAAATTCGGATTATGATGTTCGATGGGGTATGGAAATCAGAGAATTGCCAAATGATGATCCAGGCAAAAATTATGCGAGAATAATATCAAATTCCAAAGGCACAATAACAGGACGGCATAAAATCGGGTTTGACCCGAAAGACCCGACATTGGGATTTGAATATGAGTATTTTGTTAAGGACAGAAAAGACTGGGATGTTGTAAGAGAATATTGGCAAAATGAATTGGAAAAAGCTCCTATGCCTGAGCATAATGACATCGACGAGGCAGCAGCTATTTTGGGCGATGATGGTGTATCAAGCGTTATAATTAATTCTGCTTTCACCCGTTTGTGTCTAATGCGAGGTATGGAAAATATGATGCTCGATATGTATGATATTCCATCTGTATTGGAAGAATTGCAGCATCTGTCGATTGAAATGAGAAAGAGAGAGGTGGAATCTTTCCTTCAATCTAAAGGCGAAGTGCTTGTTTATGATATTTGCTGGCTTACAGGGATGGGGGTAAGTCCTGAAATGTTTCGCAAGTGGCTTTTTCCCGAAATGGAGATGATTTGCGATATGGTTCGCAAAGGAGGCAAATATATAGGTCTCTACACACTCGGGAGAATAAAACACTTTTTGCCTGCGATGATTGAAGCAAAGCCGCATTTCATCGAAACCTTTGAACAAAACGAAGGAGATATAACCCTTGCAGAAGCAAAACAAAAATATGGAAAACAGATTTGTCTGATGGGTAATTTTAATCCACTTATTTTGCAGGATGGCAGCGTTGAAGATTGTATTCGCGAAGCTAAGAGATGTCTTAATGAGGCAATGAGAGGCGGCGGCTATGTTATGGTAACCGGCTGTGAAGTTCCTCCGACCACGCCTGTTGATAACCTAAAAGCTATGGTGGATACGGTTGGGAAATTTGGTAAATATTGAAAATAAATCAGAACTAAGTGCTTATCAGTGCAGGAAAAAATATATGATTAAGCTGGCAATAGTCGGAACAGGCAGTATGGCGAATAATCATGCGTTAGCTTTTAAGGCAATCAAAGGGGTTAATTTGGTTGCCTGCTGCGATATTATTGCTGATGTCGCAAAACAATTTGCCAAAACTCATAATATCCGGAGCTATTATGCTGATTTCGATAAAATGCTGGATATGGAAAATTTAGACGCAGTTTCCATTGTGTCAAGCGATAAATTTCATGCCGAATTATCACTCGCTGCAATCAGAAAAGGTTTGCATCTTTTTTGTGAAAAGCCTTTGGCTACAAATCCTGAGGATGCATGGAAGATGGCCAAGGTTGCGCAAAAGACGAAGGTCATCAATATGGTGAATTTTGTTTATCGCCGTTTTCCTGCCCTGCAAAAAGCCAGGTCGTTGGTTGAAAAAGGAACATTGGGCGATATCAGGCATATTGAAGCACATTACCTTCAATCCTGGCTTACAGGGAAACACTGGGGTGATTGGAAAAAAACGCCCGCTTTTTTGTGGCGTCTGTCAAAAAACTATGATAGTTCCGGTGCGCTCGGCGATATTGGATGTCATATTCTGGATTTTGTAACATTTGTTGCAGGCGATATTAGTAAAATCTATTGTCAAATCAAAACGTTCGACAAAGGAGTTAAAACTCCTTATAAAGGCTATAGTCTGGATGCTAATGATTCAGCGAACATTCTGGCCGAATTTGTTAATGGTGCAGCCGGTACAATTAACGTAAGCCGCTGGGCTACCGGGCAGATGGACAGCCTTTTTCTGCAGGTTCACGGCACTAAAGGAGCATTGAAAATTGATTCCGACACCGGCGAGGATAAGCTATGGCTGTCCGTAGGGGAAAATATTAATGTGCCTAAATGGGAAGCTGTTGTATGCGGCAAGTGCGCAACCAACTACGAGAGATTCATTAAGAGCATTAAAACCGGCAATAATGATGTGCCGGATTTTTCCGTGGGCGCTCGGATTCAGGATTATATAAATGCTTGTTTTAAAAGTGATGCACAAAAAAAACCTTTAAGTATAAAATAAAAGTACAGCCCGAAAAGTGTATTATGACAAATAAGGAAAGATTTATTAAAGCTTTCTCTGGCTCCGGAGAAATGGATAGAGCCCCATTTGAACCAGGTCTGGATTATGATACTGTAGTCGATTTATCAGGGCTCGATTTCTGGCAGTTCAGCCGGCAAGGTCGCACGTATCTCAGTGAAGTGATGCATTTGTCTGAAAGATTCGGTTTTGATGTATATCATTATGCCGGCGATATACCTGTTGCTAATCCGGGCCAGAATGTAGAAATAATCATGAGAGAACTCGATGAGGAAGATTTACGCATTGTTGAAACAAATATATTGACTTCCAAAGGCAAAATCCAGCAGCTTAGAAGATATCCCCGCTTTGGTCCTGAATACAGCAATGAAAAGTTTGTAAAAAATATTGATAAAGATTGGCCGATTTTTCGAGAATATTTTGGAATGAATTGGCGGATTGGAGAGAATTTTTATAATGATTATAATAAAGTTGGCAATCAGGGGGTTGTTGGGGTTGTAGTACATTCTCCAATTGATTTTTGGCAGGAATACCGCCACGGCGGAGTTGAACAGATGTTATTTGATTGTCTTGATTCGGGTAGTATCTTGCGAGAGTTCTGTGAGTATTACTTATATAACTCTGTAGAATATATTAAAAAGGTAAGCCGATTGGATATTAAACCTGATTTTGTGATGATACACGGTTCGTGCTGTTCTGCAAGTTTGATATCGCCTCCAATTTTTAAAAATTATGTGTTGCCGTATTTGCAGGAGATTTCAGCGATTCTTAAAGACGCAGGTATATTAAGTCTTCTGCATATATGCGGCAGAAGTAATGATTGGCTTGATATGATAGCGTATGATACAAATATAAATGTTATAGATGCCCTTGAAAAGTATCCTTATGGCAATGTAGATTTGAGTCGGGTTAAGAAAAAGTATGGCACCAAGCTCTGTCTTAAAGGTAATGTGGCCGCTATTGTAATGGCAACTGGAACGCGACAAGAGGTTAGAGAAGAAGTCAAGCGTTGCATTGATCAGGCAGCTGAGGGAGGCGGGTTTGTACTTGCGGTTGGCGATAGTATTGGCCCGAAAGGCAAACTCGAAAATATTGAAGAGTTTGTAGTGACAGCATTGGAATATGGAAAATACTGAAACTCTGAAATGGAAAAGATTGGTAAATGAATGTGTTATAATTTAATTTTGGCCAGTGATTTATGCAGAAAAATATAAAAAAAAGGACAGGTTATATTGTATCGCATACCCATTGGGATCGCGAATGGCGTTATCCAATCTGGGAAACACGGCGGATGTTGATTGATTTTATAGATGAGCTTATTGAGGTACTTGAATCAGGGAAATATACGAGTTTTCTTCTTGATGGTCAGGTGATACCCATTCTGGATTACCTTGAATTCAGACCGGAAATGGCGGGACGTATAAAATCATTAGTTTCATTTGGAAAGCTTCAGATAGGCCCTTGGTATACTTTACCTGATGAATACCCTGTTGATGGAGAGGCGATAATAAGAAATTTGTTATGGGGCATTCGCAAATCAGAACAAATTGGCGGTGTATTCAAGGCCGGCTACACATCTTTCGGATGGGGACAGACGACACAATTACCGCAGATATATGCCGGTTTTGGTATGGATACAGTGATGGTCGGCAAGCATATCGGCAAACATCGTGCTCCAAAAAGCGAATTTATATGGTGCAGTCCCGATGGCAGTGAGCTTCTTGCCACAAGATTCGGAAGCGATGGCAGGGCGAACTTTTATTTTAATGCTCATCTCTCAATTTTGTTTGGATTGAATCATAAAAGCCCCTTCTGGGAATATAAATGGGAAAAGGGCGGCGTAGCCTATCATAGAGCTGATACTGAAAAAATGGAACAGGACCATTTCCGGCTGGATGTGCCGGTTGATTGGCATCCGGAAATGGTAACTCCTGAACTTATAGAAACATTATGGCAGACTACCGACGACAGTCTTATGGAAAATGACCGGCTGATGATGAATGGCTGCGACTATACGGCGGCTCAGTCATTATTGCCGGAGATAGTTGCGAAATTCAATGAGATTGATTCAGAATCCAATCGTGAATGGGTTCAGGCGACAATGCCTGAGTTTATTAAATTGATGAAAGATAAGATTGACCGTTCAAAACTGCTTGTTATTAATGGCGAGCTTCGAGATGGTCCTGCTGGCCCATTAACCGGCAATGCCCTATCAACAAGATTATACGTCAAGCAGCTTAATAAATATGCACAGAATCTGCTTGTCCGTTTTGCTGAACCGATGGCTGCTTTTGCTTCAATGTTTGGAGAAGATTACCCGGACAGCTTCATCAAAAGAGCTTGGCTGTATTTGCTTCAGTCACACCCACATGATTCGATAAATGCCGTTTCTCAGGACAAAACAGCTCTTGATGTTTGTCATCGGCTTCGACAGGTAATTGAAATTTCGCAGACAGTTGCCGATCGTGCAATGAAGCAGCTTGTAAAGATAATTGATATGAGCCAATTTGGCGAAGAAGTAGTTCTTTTAGTGGTTTTCAATCCATTGCCTTACGAACGAAGCAACATAATAGAGGCATGGATTAATGTATCGGATATAAGAGATAAAAACGAAGTCTGGCGCGCTTACAGGATGCCGGAAGGCTTGCAGGTTTTCAATGCTGATGGCAAACCATTAAGCACTCAAAACCATGGTTTTACAGAGCAGGTATATCCCGTAGCACAGTTACACACACGGGCATTTCCATACAATTGCTTAAGACACAAAATCTTTTTTGAGACGGGAAAGGTTCCGGCCGGAGGGTACAAGATTTTCTCTGTCAAAACAATAGACCAGGGCAGGACGGAAGATACCCGATGGTCTGATTCGATTGCGTCAACAGGCTCATTATTAAAAAGTCCAGACAGGCTTGAAAATGAATACCTGATTGTTCAGATGAATCCTAATGGAACATTTAATCTGACAGATAAACTTAATAACAAAACCTTTTACAATCTGAATTATTATGAAGACAGAGGCGAGATTGGCGATTACTGGTTTAACGAAATGCCGATGTTTGACCAGATACACAATTCGCTCGGCTGCTCTGCAGTGATATGGGCTGAAGAAACCGGGCCATTGCAGGCTACGCTGGCAAGTGAAATAAGAATGCAGCTTCCCCAGAAAGCCGTTAAACATCAAAAACGTCGTAGCGATGAAAGAGAAAGCCTGGTTATAAAAACGGCTGTTACACTTCGGGCTGGTGTAAATTATGCCGAAGTTAATGTGGAATTTGAAAATCGGCACGAAGACCATTATCTAAGGGTAATGTTTCCGACCGGATTAGGCAAAGCGACTTATGCCGATACAGGCGGGCACTTTATTGTAGACCATCGCTTGATACGGCCGCAAGGCCCAACAAAAACAAGCGTCTGGCCCGATATGGCAACGTTGCCGCAGAATAATTTTGTGGATGTAAGCGATGGTACTGTTGGTCTGGCATTTCTCAACAATAGTCTGACCGAATACGAAGTGCTCGACAATGATGAACGAACGGCTGCCTTGTCGTTGCTGCGGGCAGTACAAAACTGGATTTGCACGGAAACAAGGGTTGGTTCAAATTTCCCATCGCAAAAAGGCGGCCAATGTCTGGGATATCATTCGATTCGCTATGCCATCTTGCCACACACCGGAAACTGGCAGGATGCCAATATCCCGCTGGCGGCTGATTTCTTCAATATTCCAATGGTACCAGTTCAGACGCGTAAACATAAAGGAACTTTGGCTGCAAAACAGGCTTCACTGTTTGCAATAGACAATCCTGCCGTCCGTTTTTCTGCACTTAAGAAAGCGGAGGACGGGGATACATTTATTGTGCGGCTGTACAATCCGACATCACAGAAACAACAAGCAAATATTACATTCTCTGCCGCAGTTGAAAAAGTATGGCAGACCAATCTAAATGAGGAACGCAACAGCCCCGTTAATCCTGCCGATGATGGCGATATTCCAATAGTATTGCTGCCATATAAGATTGTGACAATTGAGGTCGAAATGCATTTAAAAGGAAAACAATAATATGTTACGACCTTATGATGTAATGGCAGCCGGTCATTTGTGTATTGATATCATACCAAAATTTCTAGTCACCGGCATAAAGAATATAGCCGAGATTATGCGGCCCGGCAAATTAGTAAACGTTCTGGATGCTGCAATCAGCACTGGCGGGCCTGTTTCCAACACAGGTATCAATATGAAGACACTTGGTAATAAAGTCTGCTTCTGCGCAGGCGTAGGCGATGATATTCTTGGGCAAATAACCATTGATATGCTCAGAACAAACGGCAATGCCGATGGTATCAGATTCGTAAAAGGCGTTTCAAGCTCCTATACAGTAGTGGTTGCCCCACCGAATATTGACAGGATATTTCTTCATAATCCAGGCACTAATAATTATTTTGGACCGGAAAATCTTAATTCTGAACTGATAAAGCAGTGCCGCCATTTTCATTTCGGCTATCCGCCACTGATGAGCAGAATGTTTGCCAACGATGGCGAAGAGCTTAAGGAAGTCTTCAAGATTGCAAAAGGTGCCGGGGCAACAACATCCTGTGATATGACCCTTCCGGACCCGGCCTCGCCGTCAGGTATGGTTAACTGGCGTAAAATATTGGAAAATATTTTGCCATATATCGATATACATCTGCCGTCGATTGAAGAATCGTTCTATATGCTTCACCCGGAAGAATTCTTGCGTATGAAAAGTGAGCATAACAACGCTGAACTTATTGATTTTATCACGCCATTACAGTATTCCAAGATTGCGGACGAATTGTTGGCAATGGGCAGCAAAATAGTCGCTCTCAAATCCGGCCATCGAGGTGTTTATATTAAAACAGCTTCTAAAGATGTACTTAGCAGGATAGATAATACTTTGCCAGTTGATGTTAATAATTGGTCAAACCGTGAACTTTGGGTGCCCGCATTTGTAGTAGATATGTTCGGCAGTGCTACAGGCTCGGGAGATTCAACAATTGCAGGATTTTTAAGTGCATTTCTGAAAGGGCTGAATATCGAAATTTCCTTGAAATATGCCACTTGCTGCGGCCTTCAGAATGTCAGAGTTCTCGATGCAACCAGTGGCATAAAGACATGGGAGGAAACCACCAATATGATAAAACATAATATGCCGATGATAAATACACACATAGATTCAGACGACTGGAAATACTCAAAAGAATATGCACTCTGGGCTGGGACGAAAGATAGATTGAAACAATAGTAAGGATTGTAGAATGAGCAAAAACAAACTGACACGCAAAATAAATATCCCGCCAGGTTCGACAATGGAAGAGGCGGAATATATAAAATTTCTTGAAGATGCATATAAGCAATTTTTCCACTACCCCCAATATTTTGCTGATGATGAAGGAATAAATACACTGGAACTTGCTCATCTTATACCCGAGGTGTCGGAGACGGTCCTTGCTATTTATGTGGGGATTAATGATGCTGTCTGTAACAAGGGCTTGATAACGCCTTTTCTTGTACGACATGGCCACAACAACGTTTTTGTTTTTGATCCGCTTGTTTATTCCGGAGGTAAGGATGTCCCCGATGGTACTATTGATGCAAGAAAGGTATTAAGCGAATTTGAACCTCCGAACAGTACCTGGAATGCCGGCTGGACCTATGTAATGATTGAAGCCCCCAAACGTACCTTTGAAAGTCTTTGGAAAGACAAAGGTTATATTGATATGATACCGGCTAAATTCGAAGATTTTACAATGTTAAGCGACCCGGCAAAGAGTAAGGTTTGTATCTTCATAGACCCAAAAGCGTTTAGTCATCCAGTCAATAAAAACAGGAAATACCTGAAAGCGGCACTTAATCGCGGAGAAAAGATGATTGATGAGTTCGCAATACCAGAGAAATTAAAAGGCGAAATGGATGGTCTTGCTGCTGTTGTACTTCATCAGGGTGAAAAGTTATATGTTGCCACAAATGATTTTAGTCCTTGTGCACATGGTTGGAGCAATATTCATCCGGATAACATGGAACTGGCCGTAATCAATGAAACCTCAGCTGTGCCTTTAGACTTGATAATTGCCAAACCGCCTGTAAGGAAGCAGTATGTCAAAAATATTGTGCCTCCAAGAGGCAGCGCAGACATGACCACCGACTGGTTTAAACGCGGCAGTAAAATCGTAAGAAACCCTTTGTTACAGGGACTATTCAAAGGTTAATCAAAAATGGAAAAACAGAAAATTTCTAAGTAATGAAAATAATGGTTTTCAATAATGAAATCAAAAAGAGATATTTCAGGAGCTTTATATAAATGACTGCATCAGTTAAAGATTTAGCTATGATGTTTTTTTCGCCCTCCAGTCGATTTAAGGGAAAACCATTCTGGGCGTGGAACGGCCTTTTGGAGGACGATGAGTTACGTCGGCAAATCAAAATTTTCCACCAAATGGGGTTCGGTGGTTTCTTTATGCATTCTCGTGTTGGACTGGCTACCACATATCTCAGCGATGAATGGTTTGGCAGAATAAGAACCTGTATTGACGAAGCTGCAAAAAATAATATGGAGGCCTGGCTTTACGATGAAGACCGCTGGCCTTCTGGTGCTGCTGGCGGATTCGTTACCACGGACCACAAATACCGGATGCGTAAGCTTGTTGTCAATGTTGTTGAACCGGAAAATTTTACCTGGCCTGTTGATGATACGGCCAATTATATTTTTGCGGCCGTTTTTCATAATGAAAAAATAAAATGGTATAAAAAACAATTTAGTGATAAATCCTTAAAATCACTTCCTGCAAATGCAAAAATTATTCACTTTCGTCTCCAGATAATGCCCGATATGTTATGGTTTAACGGCCAGGCATATCTCGATACCCTCAACTCTGACGCAGTAAAGAAATTTATTGAGATCACGCATGAGGCATATAAACGTCAAGTCGGCGAGCATTTCGGCAAAACCATTCCAGGTATTTTCTCCGATGAACCAGATGCAGGTATTTCTTTTCGCAAATGGTATGAAAAAACTGATGAAAAAAATAGTTTTCCCTGGACGGATAATCTTCCTCAAAAATTTATTGAAATATATAACTATGATATTACAGATTTTTTGCCGGAAATCGTTTTTGACTGTGTCGCTGAACTCTTCAGCAGGCCGCGATACCACTATCACCAGTGTAAAACACAAATGTTTGTCGAGGCTTTCTCAAAGCAAATCGGTCAATGGTGCAAAAAAAACAATCTTTCATTTACTGGCCATGTTCTCTGTGAAGACCCTCCCAGCCAAAGCCTATCCGTTAGTGCCCCTGCTATGCAATTTTATCAATATATGCAGTCGCCAGGCATTGACATTCTGACACAATATGATACCAGCTACGCTACAGTAAAACAATGTGCTTCTGTCGCAAGACAAACCGGTCGCAAATGGGTACTGTCAGAGCTTTACGGCTGTACCGGATGGGAAACAACTTTTGAAACTTACAAATATCTCGGTAACTGGCAGGCCGTACTCGGCATAACATTTCGATGTCATCATCTTGCCTTCTATTCTATGGCGGGCGAAAACAAAAGAGACTATCCCGCATCAATCCATTTTCATTCACCCTGGCACAAACACTTCTCATTACTGGAAGATTACTACTCAAGACTTAATGTGTTGTTGACTGCCGGTTCGCCTGTGTGCGATTTACTTGTGATTCATCCCTTCGAAAGTTATTACCTTACCTATAATCAACTTTGGGAAACAAATCCACAAATCAAAAAGATGGATGCTGACTACAAACAACTTGTGCAGTGGCTCCTCGGCAATCAGCTTGATTTTGACTTCGCCGACGAACAGCTTTTGATAGACCTTCAGGCAATTGTTTCTTCCGATTCCGGCGGAGCTTTCCTTCAGATTAGAAAAATGAAATACCGCACCGTCATCGTCCCCTGTCTTATTACGATTCGCGCATCAACTTTAAATCTGCTCGAAAGTTTTGCCAAGGCCGGTGGCCAGGTTGTTTTCCTCGAGGAGTCTCCAAAACTCCTTGATGCAGAACCATCGGGAAAACCTTCTAAATTTGCTTATGATAAGGTCATTTCCTTCAATCAAAAAGATGTTATTGATGCTGTTGCTGATAGAGTTGGAATCGTTTCAGTACGGACAAATGAAAACGAAAACTGCCCCAATGTCTTTTATCAGCTTCGCCAACTTAATAACGGCTGGGCTTTATTCCTCGTCAATGTCAGCAGAGAAAAAAATTATGAAAAACTTAAAATCTGCTTGAAAAATCCTGCAAAAAATATCGAACAGTTACAGCTTTGGGACGCTTTTACAGGTCTAAGATATGAGCTTGATTCTGAAATTACGAAAAACCTTGTTAAATGCAATGTTGATATTCCTGCCGTCGACTCAGCCTTGATTGTAGCTGTAGATAAATCAGAAAAAATCCCTCTTTGGCAAAACAGAATCAAACTATACCATGAAATAAATCTTAAAATCACCGACTGGCAGTTCAGTCTCGATGACCATAATGTGATTGTGTTAGACAGGGCCGATTGTGCAACAGTCATTGATGAAAAAGAAGAAATTATTGCTTCGCAGCAGGAAATCCTCAGAATAGATGATATGCTTCGTGAACGTTTTCACATTGATAAACGCAGAGACGACATGGTTCAGCCCTGGGTAATCGCCCGCGAACCGATTGGGCATCAGGTTGAGACGGTTCTTACGTATTCTTTCACCGTCGATGTGCTTCCTTGTGACCCTGTGCACCTCGCGGTTGAACAGCCACAGCGATGGCAAATTGAACTGAACAACAAAATCATCGAATTTAAAACCCCGACCAGTTGGTGGGTTGATCCTGCAATAAAGATGCTGCCAATAAGCTTAAATAATATTAAAAAAGGCACAAATATTCTCAAATTCAAAGGTAAATTTGACAGACATGCAAATCTCGAAATCGTTTATCTTCTCGGCGGGTTCGGTGTCTCAGTCAATAAAACGAGCGTATCTATGTGCAAACTTCCCGACAAATTAAAACTTGGCAGCTGGCTCAATCAGGGATTACCGTTTTACAGTGGCAATATAATTTACAGTGGAAATTTTAAATTACAGCATCAAAACAACTGCAGATACTTTATAAAATTTCCAGCTTTTTTTGCCTCTCTGCTTGAAGTAAAAATAAATAACAATAAGTCCATTTTCGTTATCTCGACTAATTGCCAAAAGGAAGTCACAGAATTTCTTTGCAATGGCGACAATCATATCGAAATTACACTCTATGGCTCACGTCGTAATGCCTTTGGTCCATTGCATCTTTCGGAAGATAAACCGGTATGGATTGGCCCTCAACAATTTCTATACAATGCAGAAAACTGGCAAGATGAATACAAACTCATAGACTACGGCCTGTTTATGCCGCCTGTGATTCTGCGAAATTGAATGTATTTTTCAATGTTTTTTAGTAGTAAAATGCATTATCAGTTGAAGATTGCAAGAAACGATATGCGATTATTGCAGAAAAATCAATGGTCGTTTTGTAGTATTGTAATATAATAATTGTTTGACACAGGATAGAGAAATATACTATGCGAGAATTAAGCAGTTACGAGCGAGTTAGAAACACGCTGGACAAGAAACCGGTTGATGAAATAGCCTTTACAATTGATCCGTGGCCTGAAACGATAAAGAAATGGCAAACAGAAGGGCATTTTGCAAAAAAGGATATAGAAGATTGGTGGCTTCATTTCAAACAGGATATTATGGCTGCCGGCTGGCTTAATTCGACAGCTGATCTTGATTTTGAGCCGAGGGTACTGGAAGAGACTGATGATACGATTCTTAAGGTAGATGGCAATGGTGCGACTTTGCGGACGCACAAAAAATATAGCCGTACGCCGGAACACGTCAATTTTGTCGCAAAAGACCGCATCGGATGGGAAAAGCATATCAAGCCCCATCTATTTGGAGTTGATGGGCGGCGGATACCGCTTGAAGAATATAAGAAACGCAGGACGATTGCGACAGAAAAACAGTTATTCTTCTGTTGGCATGGTGAGGGCCCCTTTGAACAAATTCATTCAATATGTGGGCATGAAGATATGTTGATGGGGATGACTCTTGACCCTGACTGGGTAAGGGATATGGTAATGACATATACCGAACTTACCATCAGACATCTGGAATTGCTTTTTAATGAGGCTGGTCAACCCGACGGATTTTGGCTATATGAGGATATGGGATTCAAAAATAAGCCATTTATGTCACTGACAATGTACGAGGATATTGTACAACTGGGGCATAAACGCTTTTTTGATTTTGCCCATTCAATAGGCTGTAAAGTAATTGTGCATTCGTGCGGATTTGTCGAACCTTTGGTGCCGGGCCTTATTACCGCTGGTATGGATTGCCTCCAGGCAATGGAGGTAAAAGCTGGAATGGATATGCCGCATTTGTTTAAATTATTTGGAGACAAAATAGCGTTTTTTGGTAATATCGATGCGCGGGCGCTTATTACGAATGATTATAAAATTATAGATGAAGAACTGACAAAAAAAATTGTGCCGGTGGTTTCACATAGTGGATCATATATTCTGCATACAGATCATTCCGAACCGCCGGAAATAAAATATGATACAATGTGGCATTTTATACGCAGAGGCAAGGAAATTGCCAAAGAAGCAGCCTCTAAAAAATAAATTTGGCAAAGTTAAATTTATCCCACTCATAAGACAAAAGGATGTGAAATGAATTTGAACTTAAATCTGTTTCCAAAGAATTTTCTCTGGGGAGCTGCGACATCTGCATTCCAGAGTGAAGGAGCATGGAATGCAGATGGTAAAGGCGAAAGCAACTGGGACCGATGGTGCCATACCTCCGGTAAAATCAAGGATGGTGGCAATGCAGATATTGCTTGTGATTTTTACCACAGGTATCCAGAAGATATAGAAATAATGAAGCAATTAGGTCTTACTGCTTTTCGATTTTCTATTGCATGGACCCGCGTTCAGCCGGATGGTCGCGGAGTGGTTAATCCCAAAGGAATAGAATTTTACGATAAATTGATAGATTTGTTTTTGAACGCAGGAATCACACCTTTTGTATGCCTTTGTCATTATGACATACCACAGGTTCTGGAAGATAAGGGTGGCTGGGTTAACCGCGAATTTACAGACTGGTTTGCAGATTATGCTTATATTATGGCTCAGAAGTATGGCGACCGTGTAAAAAACTGGTTTACAATTAATGAGCCTATTTGCATCTCTGAAGGGCATTATTCGATGACGCTTGAACCGCCGGGCCTCGGTGCCCCTCAAGCTGGAGCAACTGTTTCTCACCATTTGCTGCTGGGACACGGGAAAGCTTTAAGAGCAATAAAATCCCTTGGCAATCATAAGGTCGGGATAATATGCAATCTCTATCCCATTCATCCATTCAACAATTCTAAACAGACAAATTATGAAGACAGCGGCCATCGTAGGAGTATCATTGGTGATGGCTGCGGTGAAGAATCAACTAATTACGAAGACCAAGTGCAGGCCGTAAGACTTGCCGATGGCTATATAAACAGATGGTGGCTTGACCCCATATATAAGGGCACATATCCACAGGATATCTGGCGGCATAAAGACTTTTTACCACAAATTCAGGATGGCGATTTAGAGATAATAAGCACGAAACCTGATTACCTTGGTGTTAATTATTATCATCGAATGGTAGTTAAGCCGTTACGTTCCAAGAACAAACTGAGTTTCCAAATTGTAGATGCCAAAGAACTGGGTACGCCTTACAGTGAAATGGGCTGGGAAATATATCCTGAGGGCCTTTATGAAATTGTAAAAACGGTTGCATCAGAATATACTAATGAAATTTATATAACAGAAAATGGTGTATCCTATGCGGATAAAATTTCATCAGATGGTTTTGTTCATGATGCCAAGCGTATAGATTATCTGCAGCAGCACCTTCAGCAAGTTGAAAAATGCATTAGAAATGGTGTTAACATTAAGGGCTATTTTGCGTGGACACTGATGGACAATTTTGAATGGGAGCTTGGCTGGACACAGAAATTCGGCCTTGTTTATCTGGACCGCAAAACGTTGAACCGAGTGATAAAAGACAGTGGAATTTGGTATCGTAATTTAATATTAAAACACAAAACTAAAGAGTAAGTTATGAATTTACGCTTTTGCGGACAGATTGCGGTCGTATCGTACTAAAGCAGGTTTGTTATGTTATCATTTAATGTAATGGGCTTGGTTGCGTAGCCAGGCATTTGATATGAGAAATACCAATTATTTGTAGGTTTGAAAATATGATTAAACAGGAAAACCTTTCAGGCGAAAAAATTCAGCCAATTAGGGGAAAATGGAAGGGAACTCTTACCGACAGGCAGCGATTTAACCGCCAGATGCATTACAAACCGGTGGACAGATGTTTCAATATGGAGTTTGGCTACTGGAAAGAAAATTTTACTAAATGGCCTATTTTCTATGAAAATAACATTACCAACGATGAAGATGCTGAGCTGTTTTTCAATTTTGACAGGATAGCGGGTATTCAGGCATTATGGATGAATCCTCCATACAGAGAAGAAATTATCGAGCAGACAAAAACCTGTAAAAGGATAGTAAATTCGGAAGGACTGCTTGTAGAAGTTCCTCTCGACGGTCATGATACAATACCGCATATTATCAGTTCTTCAATTATAAAACCACAGGACTGGAACAGATGCAAGCAGGACCATTTTAACAGAGACGACCCACAGAGAAAGATTGACATTGGAAATCTTAAGAAGCTTTATCCTGCTTCGAGAGATTTCCCGCTTGGCGTGGACTGCGGCTCAATGATAGGCGTAGTCAGGAATATGCTTACCTTTGAAGGTTTGGCTTATGCTGTTTATGATTATCCTGATATGGTTGAGGATATGGTTGAAACCTTCTGTGTGCTTATTGAAGATTTTCTCGACCAGATACTTGGCGAAATAGACTTTGATTTCGCAAGCGGCTGGGAGGATATATGCTTTAAATCTGGCCCGATTGTTTCGGTTGATTTTTTTAAGAATGTGGTAGTGCCTCGTTACAAGCGAATAAATAAAAAACTTAAAGCATACGGAATTGATATATGGTACACAGATTGCGATGGTGATGTCAGGCCTATATTGCCTTTGCTGATTGAAAGTGGAATCAATTGCCTTTTTCCGTTCGAGGTTAATTGCTGTACGCACCCTGGCAGACTTCTTGACGAATACGGCAAAGAATTAAGAATAATGGGTGGTTTTGATAAAATGGCTTTGGGTGATGGTGAGGCCGCGATAAAAAAATATATGGAATCCCTTGTGCCTTATGTTGAACGAGGCGGGTATATACCATTTTGCGATCACCGCTGTCCGCCGAATGTAAAACATGAGGATTATATTTATTATCTTGATTTAAAAGAGCAAATGTTTGGTATGAAATAATTGAGCTGCAGACAAAATTAATTGATTTTATTAGAGCTTATTGAAATAAGTTAAAGTTAATAAAAGTCGCCTGATTTTGAGGTGTGCAAAGGTTAATCATAAGGAGTTTTGGAAATGTGTACAGCTGTTCATGATAAAATTTCAGATTGTTATAGTTTTTTTGTAGCCAAGAACGGAAATGACACATGGTCAGGGACTTTGGCTGAACCAGACCCCAAAAAACAAAATGGCCCATTCGCTTCGCTTGAACGGGCCAGGCAGGCGGTACGCAAGTTAGTAAGTTCCGGAAAATTAGACAAGCCGGTGAAAATATTGGTTAGAGAAGGGATTTATTTTTTAGAAAAACCGTTCAAACTGACGCATGAGGATTCAGGCACTGAAAAAACACAAATATGCTATCAATCTTATCCGGGCGAAAAGGCAATTTTAAGCGGAGGCAGGGTAATCGAGAACTGGCATAAAAGTCAGGGGCAGCTCTGGGAAACATTTATTCCAGAGGTCAAAGAACAGAAATGGTACTTCCGGCAGTTATTTGTAAATGAGAAACGCTGTTGCAGAGCCCGGCTTCCTAAAGAGGGGAATTACTTTCGAATCCAAGATGTATTCTCACCGGATAAAAAAATGGAAACAATCGCATTTAAGTTTATACCAGCTGACTTTCAAACTTTTAAAGATATTAAGAACGCTGAAGTAGTCAATATTCACAGTTTTGACACATCCAGGCTTAAAATTGACAATATAAACAACGATACAAATACAATTCGGCTTGCAAATACAGCCCTGTTTCCATTTATAAAAGACCGGCGTTATTATATAGAAAATATATACGAAGGATTATGTGAGCCCGGCTGTTGGTATTTGGATGCTAATAAAGGAATATTATATTATTGGCCAAGGGCTGGCGAACAGATGTCTGATGCCAAAGTCATTGCGCCGAGGATGACAGAATTGATAAACCTTGAGGGGGATATAAAAAATGGGAAATATGTCGAACATGTAATAATTAGAGATTTTCACCTGCAACATGCAGACTGGGTATTGCCATCTCGTGGATACCAAAGTCTTCAAGCTGCTGAATATGTAAATGCAGCGGTACATACTGTAGAGGCAAGAAATTGTTGTTTTATACAAAATGAACTCTCTCAGATTGGCATTTTTGGCTTTCAGTTGGGTGTAGGTAGTAAAAATAACAGTATTATTGCAAATAAAATTTATGATATGGGCGCCGGAGGAGTAAAAGTCGGCAGAACAGAAGACTGCCATGATGACCCCGAGTATTTTCCGGTGGATTTTCCCGAAATCATCAGACGTGTAAGTATTTGTGATAATGAAAAAGTCTGTGGCAACATAATTTCTGACAATTATATTTATGACGGCGGCAAGGTTTTTATGGGTGCTGTTGGGATATGGGTTGGTCAGAGCGGCAATAATTTGATTAGTCACAATGAAATATATAACCTGTATTATACCGGAATATCGGTTGGATGGTCATGGACTTGCTGGCCTACTAACCATTGTAATAATATCATAGAATATAATTATATTCATGAGGTATTGAAGGAAACACTCAGTGATGGAGGTGGAATTTATACACTGGGAGTTTCGCCAGGAACGGTTATTCGAAATAATGTTATTCATGACGTTTATTCATATAATAATAATCATGCCTGTGGTATTTATCTGGATGCGAGCAGCAGCGGAATAGTTATTGAAAACAATATTGTTTATCGTACATCATGTAATTTAATTAAAATACAGATAGGCATAAGTGGAAATATAATACGCAACAATATTTTTGCATTTGGAAAGGGGTGGCAAATTGGATTTGATTCAGAACGTACAAATATTTTTCAACAAAACATTGTTTATTTCAATGAAGGCAAACTGTTTAGCCCTAAACGCAATAGTAAATGGTCGAGTTTTGACCATATAATTGACTTTAATATTTATTTTAATGAAAACAACGACGATGAAATCAAGTTTCTCGAATATACATTTGACCAATGGCGGCAAATACAGCCTCGCCCCTCTTGGAATGGAAATGTGTTTGAACCTTTGGATGTTCACTCTTTCATCATTGATCCGCTGTTTGTCGACCCCGCCAATGGCGACTTTGATTTAAAGCCGGACTCGCCGGCATTTAGAATAGGCTTTTGTCCCATAGATAGAAAATCTGTTGGTCCAAGGTAATCAGTACCAAGAGAATCTTCGCCTGTTTTTTATTTTGACAATTGGTATAAGTATAGACGTATAATGGTATAAATAATACTAGATAATTTAAATATGGAGTTACTAGATAACAATGCTACCACGAGAAAGAGTCTTAACAACACTCGGCCATAAAGAACCAGATCGTATCCCATGGGGAGAACATTTGATAGATTGCAATGTGTATGAAGCCATTCTCGGACGTCCCACTTTTGTGAATTCACATTTCAAAGAACAGCAGGCTTGTTGGCAAGGCAGGCGTGATGAAGTTGTAGAGCATTATAAACGTGACCTGCCAGAGTTAACGTATGCGTTAGGATTAGACATAGTTACTCTCCCAGAGGTTTTACCTGCTAAAGATTCTGTTTATTCGCCGATGAAAAAGATTGATGATGTAACATATTGTGATGAAAATGATAATATTTTTAAAGTGTCAAATTCCGGCTGGCTACTCCCTTATAAGATGAATAAAGATAAATATCTTTGTCCTACAGTTGAAAGTGTACAGAAACAAATAGATAAGCTTGATTCGGCTCCTCCTGTAAATGTATCCGATTCTTGCTGGGAGGTGCATTGTTACATTAATGACAAGATGAAAAAAACTCATTTTATTGCTGGTTTGGGAGAAGGCATTGAATTTCCTTGTTTTGGCATTGATGAAATTGAGGGTTGGATAAGTCTAATTGAGTATCCTGATGTATGTAAAAAAATTGCTGAACTTAGAGGCAAACAGTCAATACGTACGATTCAGGCGTATGCTGCGCTGGGACTCGATGCAATTATTGTATGTGGAGATTTGGGGCAAAGCAGGGGTTTGAGTGCCAGCCCGGCAATTTACAAAGAACTGGTATTTCCTTGGCAGAAAGCTCAGGCGGAAGAGGCACATAGGCTGGGACTTAAAATCTTGCTGCATTGCTGTGGAAATATCTGGTCCGTTATCAATGATATTGCGGATTTATACGATGCTTACGAGTCTATTCAAACCAGTGCCGGTATGGACATTCGGAAACTAAAGGAAGATGTTGGACAAAAGATTACACTTTGGGGTGGGATTAGCCATGAACATATTCATGGCGGAACGGTGGAGGATATACGTGATGATGCCCGCTACTCTTTTCATCACGCAGCTCGTGGTGGAGGCTATATTATGGGCTCATCCCATTCATTAGCTATTGGAGCAAAAATAGAAAATATCTTTGAAATGAAACGGTGCCGTGATGAATGGGGTGTATATCCAATTGATGGGAAATTTACTGCAAAACGTTCCTGTTCATAAATAATTATATGTGAATCATGGATTAATTTTTGACAACTCCAGTAACACATAATTAGCTTGTCGGATTATACTTTAAAATCTCCGAATTTAATTATACTTGCCAATCCCCCAATGGCTGTTTCGCGATATTTACTTTGCATGTCACGACCTGTTGTATACATAACTTTTACGGCGGTATCAAAAGAAATCTTGTGTTTTCCATTTGTAGAAATAGCATAAGTTGCACACTCAAATGCCCTCGTAGCCCCAAAGGCATTTCGTTCAATACAGGGTATCTGTACGAAACCACCTACGGGGTCACAGGTAAGTCCAAAATTATGCTCCAGAGCCATTTCCGCAGCGTATTCGATTTGATCATTATTTCCTCCCAGAATCTGACAGGTTGCCGCTGCCGCCATCGCGCAGGCAGTGCCTATTTCACCTTGGCAACCGACTTGTGCACCACTGATTGATGCTGATTTACAAACAGCAGAGGCAAATAATCCGGCCGTCATAATTCCCTGGATTATTTTCTCTTTAGGTACTTGGTGATGGCATGACAAGTAATATAAGATGCCTGGTAAAATACCACAGGAGCCGCATGTTGGTGCGGTTACTATAATCCCTCCAGAAGCATTTTCCTCTGCTACTGCCAATGCATAACAAAAGATATAATTTAAGTCCTGCAAAATTCCCGTATGTATATCTGTGTTCTTAAACATCATTTTGGCTCTGCGCTCCAGTCTTAAATATCCCGGCAAAACTGCTTCTTGAGTAATTCCGTGTCTGATTGCAGCTTTCATCACGTTCCAAATATTAGACAAATAGCTTTTAATTCCATCTCCCTCAACTTCCATTACATATTCCCACATTTTTTTATTATTTATATGACAATATGAAATTATTTCTTCGATTGTGTTGGAATCATACTTTAAAGATGAAAGCGGTTCTACATCTCCGCCAGCATCAATTAATTCTCCTCCGCCAACCGAATAAACCACCCAGTTTATTATTTCATTTCCTATGTAATCAAATGCCCGGAATATCATACCGTTGGGATGCAATGGAAGTATTTGGTCTGGAAACCATTTAATGGTTATAGATAACGGCGAAAGTTCGGCGATTATCGCGGAATCCGCCAAATGGCCTTTACCAGTTGCTGCAAGGCTACCGTATAATTCGACCGTAATAGCAGTTGTGGCATTTATATCAACCTTGTTCTTAAAAATTAATGCTGCTTTTTGCGGTCCCATTGTATGCGAACTTGATGGTCCCTTTCCTACCTTATAAATACATTTAATGGATTTCATTGAAGTCTTAAAAAAAAGATTATGATTTGAATATGGAATCTGTTTTAGTAAAATCAATTGGTGTTTGTATTATGAGATTTAGACCTGCAATCGTCATCAGGTCAGGCAAATCATAATAAGTTAATGCGTTATGTAAGATATTTGTGAATCTGCATTCTAACAAACCAGCTTCAATAATGCATGACCATGATTTTAGTGTCTTTGCAATAATAACTTCTTCAAATAAATCCGGCTCACACGCAGTTGCGTGCAAAGCGGGGATTCCAACCTGACTGCCAACCGCATGGAGGTGAATTTTAGTGAATTCATTTTTAAGAAGTTTAACGCAACTGAGAATGTCATTTGTTCTCATCCCTATATAAGATTTTCCGAGAAGATATGCTAAATAAAAATCTTCTCTATCTGGCCCAAAGAATGGAATTGGAACTTTCTGTTTGTTCTGCATAGTTTCGCCAATGCCTCGCAAATCTATAGCTAAAACAGCAAAACCATTTTCCAGATAACTTTGAATCATTTGCTTGGATTCATAGCAGGATTTACCATTTTCATTTAAGTATATTAAAGCTTTTTTTGCTGAAACCTTTGAGGGGATATATTTGGAAGCAGGCAAACATATACCATGTTCAGTCGCTATAACGAATCTTTCTGGTTGACCTTGTTCAATAACGGATATAACAGGCATACTCAAATCAGCTATTTTTGTGATTCCTGCGAGATCTCTGATTTTTTCGCGAGTTATTTTTTGCCGCCTTAGTGCGAGTTGTTTTACATGTTTTCTATTGAGATCATATATTGACACTGCATTTTCCAACTGCATCACCTGCCCTTTTGAGGTGCACATTATTTCTTCTTTGCTCAAAATATCTATTGCTGGCTCTGAAATATTGACATCTCTTCCGCAAAGCCATCTAAGCATCCATTGCACAGAAGCTTCTCTGAGTCGTTGCGAATAGCAATGTTTAGTATTGTCTTCAACAATTGCAATATGTTCAGGATGTCCCAATAAAGTATATAGTTTTTTTACGTATCGGAAAGTATCCCATGTGCCATTAATATCAAAGAAATCTTTTGTTGTAGCACATATAAGTATTGGAACTGGCGCTCTTATAATCAGGTAATCAGCATGCATAATCCCTTTTTGAATTTGACCAAATAAATTTTGTTCTGCATCCTGAGGACCTATTGTCGTGAGCAATTTATCAAAATTTGTAATATAGCATGAAGGGGAAGCGGCCTTAATTCTTTCATCAAGGCAGACAAGATATGATGAAAGTGTGCCACCTCCACTGTTACCCATAACGCCAAATTTGTTCGAATTAATATCCGTGCGTGTCTGGAGATAATCAAGACATCTCATCGCGTCCCAAATCATTGTACGAGCAATGTTTTGTCCTAATAAAATTGCCCCCATTCCTGCCATAAAGTGAGATTCAATACAACTAATAGGAGCGGTTCTGTCGTTATCAAGAAATTGTAGGCGTTCACCCTGATCGACAGGGTCGAAGATCATAGCGGCTATTCCGTTAAGAGATAGTAAGGCACAAGCTTTTTGGTATCTTGGTTCGGCTTTTCCATTCACCGCATGTCCGCAAGGTACAAGAACCGTCGGATACGGCGGCCGAAAATTTTTGGAATCAGGAAGAAATAAAACAGCGGATACATAAAAATATGGCTGGCTTTCAAATAAAATTTTTTCGACTTTGAAACCTTTCCGCTCAATAGTTCCTGTGATTATGGAATTAAGTGGAGTTCGTTCGGGGAAAGCTCCAATAGACTTAATTAGTTCTTGCTGTAATAAGACTTGATAGTTATGTATTTGTTGTGTGTTTTGGAGGGATTGGAACCGTATTCGCCATTGTGCAAAACACCGTTCTGCTTTTTCCAGTAAATATTGTGACATCATTTGACTTGTGTCAGCATTAGTATTTAGCCTGCTATTGTTCATAATACTTTTCTTAATATATCTGCTGCGGTTATATCAAGCAATAAAAAGTGATATTTCTTTTTCAAGTCGCTTATAATTCTTACTATCGTGATATATAGGCTTTAAATAATTTTACTGTCTACCTTTTCAATTCTACCTGACTTGACTGATTTTTCCATAGCTTCCAAAATTTGGACAGGTTTAAGTATCTCTTCGTGTTTTTCAGGCTCGACTCCGGTTTTGAACATTTTCGTGAATATTTTAATGCCTGTTAAATACTGATTTTTGTCATAGATGATTGTCTGTTGCAAAGGACCTTTACCGCAGACAGCATTTATGATAAAATTCTGGCAACCTTCCTTGATGAAATTCAGCGTGATAATTTTTTCATCAGAATAAATCAACTGACCCGTGGCACCATTGCCATTTTTTGTTACAAGGACTTTAACAACATTATAACCAAAAGCTTTCAAAGCAGCGTCAACCTGATGGATGCCATAGAAAAAGACACCACCGTATTTACTTTTCAAATCTGCCGGCCCGTACATTGTGCCGGATAAAATATCACCGTTATTTCTGAGCTTTTTAACAAAACCGATAAAGCTTTTCTGATGAGGGATTATACTGAAACTGGTTACAGGTACTCCATGTTTTTTTGCATTCTCCAGGAATTCTATACCTTCTTTTGTTCTGTAGCAGAAGGGCTTATCAATAAAACAGGGTATTCCATTTTTTATAAACGGCAAGGCTGGCTTAAGATGATATTTTCCATGCCTGTGGTCAACGATAAGGGCGTCAATTTTACCGAGCATTTGTATAGGTTTTTCTACAATATTGGGAATCTGTCCTTCCAAAGCAGCCTTTTTGGCAAATTCTTCAGTTTCGCCCCAAAGATAATCTACGGTAAAGTCTTTAATAAGTTTTTCAACATTAATAACTTTGGCAATACGTGCCGTGTGGCTGTTTTCAGCTCCTATAACACCTATTTTCATTGAATGTCCTTTCTGGTTAAAAAATAAAACCTTATTTATATTATAATATGCAATGATTACAGAATGCTAACCTTTCTGTAAATTTGCGGATTTTGCTTCTGGCATTCTTCAATTACTGCGACCTGCTGTCTTATCTGTTCTGGCGTTATTTCCAGCGGGGCACCATGTGCCAAAGTTCTCCAGAGCATATGATAGAATCTCTTTGAAATAACAGAGAATAAATCAGCCTGCGATTTCGGTACCTGCCAGCTTTTCTTAATCCATTCAATTGCATCGCTCGGGAAAGCCGGTGTTCCATCGGGTTTGCAGAGCGGTTTTAATATCAGTTTTGGAGACGGAGATTTTTTAGGGTCAAAATACTGCCATTCGATTTCGGTCATACTGCCTTTGAGACCTCCTGTTGTTCCATAAACTTCATATAAATTGCCTGAATATGTCTTACAGGATGAAATCTCAAGATGGATCAAAGGTCTGTCTTTACCCCTTAAAATCACAAGCACGTGGTCTTCAGCATTTCCTGCCGTTGTTGTCCTATCCATATGACAAAATATTTCCGGCATAATATCTGTGCCGAAAAGCTGTAGTGCCTGATCGAGCGGATGTGGACCTGTATTGAGCAGATTGCCGCCCATAAATTTTTGCAGAGTCTGCCAATCATACCTGCGAGCGAAACCGCTGAACGCAACGTTGATTTGTACAATTCTGCCCAG